>NZ_JAUBRO010000001.1:320152-328934 GCF_036701945.1 Microcoleus sp. MON1_C1
GGAATCTGATTACGATCGCCAAATTTTCACTCTTAATACAGCCTCACGCTTTCAATCATCGGTTTGATGAGCAACAATGAGGCGATCAATTTCTTCGTAATGGCGATCCTAATAACGCCAAACATTCTCTCTTCTCGAAATCAGGCACAAGAAGCACTAGCTGACAGTGAAGCCGAAGGATTGGGACTATGAAAATATTGCTGAGAGCGAGGAAATGCGAGGGATAAACTTTAAATTACTCTTGTCCTGCATTAATCTGGTTAATCATGTTGATGCTATCAAAACTTTTCAGCAAGCACTCAAGAACGATAAAAATAAGTAACGGTTTTCAACTCAGATTGAGTATCAACCCAAATAAAAAACACCCCCCCGACAATAGGCTGGGGTTGTGTGTTTTACAATAAAAATTTTAAGTGCGGATAAAAGGACTTGAACCTTCACTCCTCTCGGAACCAGAACCTAAATCTGGCGCGTCTGCCAATTCCGCCATATCCGCATTTTGACATTTAAATACTATAGCACACAACACAGCGATCGGTCAATCGATTTTAGATTTTAGATTTTAGATTTTAGATTGAAGGAAGCGACCCACTGATAAATCCGCAGGCTGATGACCCAATTGCTCGATCGCCCAATCGATTTTAGATTTTAGATTTTAGATTGAAGGAAGCGACCCACGGATAAATTCCCAGGCTGATGACCCAATTGCTCGATCGCTCAACATCGAGAAACCCGGTCATTTTTGGACACCGGGTTCAATCATGAGTTATCGCCACAGCAATTTTCCGTATTTTTCACTTGTCACTTACTTTTGGCCGAGCGATTTCCAGGTTGTTTCGTCCACCATGCCGTTCGCCATCAAACCCTTAAATTCCTGAAACTTCTTGACAGCCGTAGCAGTGCGAGCGCCAAAAATGCCGTCGATGGGGCCCGGATCGTAACCCTGTATTTCCAAACGCACCTGTAGCGTCTTCACCTTGGAACCGACAGCGCCTTTATTTAGAAGAGTTGGAGGATTGCCGGGAACTGCAGCATTGCTCAGAATAGGAGGATTGCTCTGCACAGCTTCAGGAGCAGGGGCCGGATCTGCTGCTAAAGCTGTCCAAGTTTCTTTGTCCACAATGCCATCTGCGTTCAAACCCTTAGACTGCTGAAAGGCACGAACCGCCGATGTAGTGCGAGAGCCATAGGTACCGTCGATCGTTCCTACCTTGAAACTGTGCACCTGCAACCGTTGCTGTATGGCTGCAACTTCTGGCCCGTCAGCTCCCGCCGAGATAGTTTTTTCCTTTCTCACTGGCTGCTCGCCCGCGTAAAAAGGCTTGTGAAACATATCTCCTTGGGAATTTCCCTCAGGCGATGCTGACGCACCCGGATCGGCGGGAGCCGTAAAGTCTCTGCGGTACTGTTCCTGCACCAAGGGTTCGGTGTCAAAAGCAGCAGTTGCCTTTTTGGTCAACGCGGGAGCGAGCAGAGCAATCAAGCTGAAAATCGTAACAGTAGTCACACGCATAAATTTCATCCTGTTAGTGAGGTTTGACAAGGTTTCGCTGATTTCATGTTTCTAAATCTAATTGTATTACCCGGACTGCTTTCTGAAACATATAGCAAAAGGAAGAAGGAACAAGGCCATTTCACTTCGCGATCGGGTAACAAGAAGTCCGAGAGAAGGGGTAATAGACCGCATTGGTTTGGGCCATTAAGAAAGTTCTAACCGTCTGGCGCGGTTGCTATATGTGCAGCAGCTTCTAGAATTTCGGCAATGGGGACAGACGCACTCAGGATTTACGAGTTGGAAGTTACCTGTTAGAAGTAGGGGCCGGTTCGTACTATTCCTAATACACCCGGTTGATTCCGAGATTTTTCGTTACCAAACTCTATATTTTCGTATAAACCACGTCTTTTAGCCTCAGTCTTATGGTACAAAACCTGCCGTCATTCACAAATCTTTACAGGCAGATTGTGTACAAAGTTGATTTATGAAAGGCGAAGTTTTTTCCTTTAATCCCCCCCTAATATCAATTTCGGTAGTATCGGAATTATTAAATCCCTCTTGACGCAGAGGATACAGAGAAAGGGAATAGAGAGAGATGAATAATTCCGATACCAAGGGATATGATATAAAAAGCAAAACTCGGCACTTATCGATTTGCGTGTTCTGCCAATAAAGCCTTCGCTTTCGGCTTGTAAATCAGATAAAACAGCGATTCTATGTAGCGGAGCATATCTTCGCGGTTTTCCTTGGACGAGTAGTTCCAGAAACCGTAAGTCCGCGCTAGGGTCAGCAGCTTGGTCGTGTGAATTTTCCAGGTATACGTGCTGTAAACTCGGTCAATTCCTCGCGTTGAAATTTCATACCAATAGTTGGGATTGTGTTCGCACTTAGATAAAAAATCTAGAATTTTTTGGGCAGTGTCCTCGTGGTTGGTCGGGTTGATATAAAACCCATTTACGCCATCTTGAATAATTTCCAGCGGGCCACCAAACTGCGTCCCGAAAGTGGGAATACCGGTAATCATTGCTTCGAGAATTGTCAAGCCGAAAGCTTCAAATAATGCTGGCTGAACAAATATACCTTGGGTGTCGGCGATTACCCGGTAAATTTCGCCGGACAGGCTTTTGGAAAGCCTCACTCCCAACCAGCGAATTTTACCGTGAAGGTTGTATTGGTCGATAATTGCGTAGAGCTTTTTAATTTCTTCTGCTTCTTCGTAGTCTTCGGTTTCTTCGACCCGCAGCTTGCCAGCTACTAGAATTAAGTTGCATTTTTCTTGCAATTCCGGGCTTTTGCCAAACAATTCTGCTAAGCCTGTCATGTTTTTAATGCGATCGAGCCTGGCCATGGAAAACAAAGGGCGCTTGTGCGGGTCGTCGAGTTTTCCAAAGACTTGTTCGGGGTCTTCTAGAGTAAACAGTAATTCGTTGAGCCGATGGCGATCGCCTTGCACCCGGTCTTCCATGCGCGTGTAGGGAAAGTACACACTTTCGTTAACTCCCGGCGGCACGACGTTGAATTTAGGGCTGAACAGTTCAATCCCGTTCACAACGTGGTACAAATCCGGCATGGTAAAACAATGGTAAGATTCGTACTGACCGACACTATCGGGTTGGCCCACAATCTCTTGATAGGTGCTGCTGACAATACAATTAGCTGCATTCATGGCAATTATATCAGCAGTAAATTGCAACGAAAAATGGTATTTATCCTCTGATTCTTGCCAGTAGAGATTGCTGAACAAATATTTAGATTTTTCCAGCGCATGGGCAATATTACACTGAGTAACTTTGAGTTTGCGAGACAGCAAAAACGCTACCAAGTTCCCGTCGGAATAGTTGCCGACAATTAAATCTGGCTTGCCCTGAAACTCAGCCAGCAGCTCTTTTTCGGAATCGATCGCGTAAGTTTCCAAATAAGGCCAAATCTCGAATCTAGAAATCCAATTTTGAGTCAGTTTTGGATTGAACTGCCGGAAGGGAACCCGCAAAATCCAAGCATTTTCTGTGGCGTGAACTTTTTCCAAACGTTCGTTGCAGCGCGTACCGTCGCTGTTAGGAATTAACCGGGTGAGAATAATTACTTTAGGTTTGACTCCTAAACTATCAAGACCTGCAAGATGAATGTCTTCTTGCAGTTGTTTCTCTAAACTCTTGGCTTGATCAAGGACATAAACTACCTGCCCTCCCGTATCCGGCCGCCCCAAAACTCCTTCTTGGCCGAACCAGCCGTGAGGAGAAACTAGGACGATTTTGAAAATCATCGGGATGCGAGAAATAAATGCTTCTAGGGTTTGGGGATCGGGCGAATCAATTAATTCGTCAAGAATTCCTAGGGTTTCATGTACGCGGGCTGCGGTATTTCCCCAACCTGCCTCGAAACCCATCAATTGCAGCACCAGTCGAAATCTTTCGTACGACTCTTCTTCAGAAAGATCGCTGACAAAGGTGAGGGCTTTTTTGACTTGTTCTGAAAGTTGTTCTTGAGATTTTATGCGATCGTTAATTAATAATTGTATGCCGTTGTAGCGGTGAATCCGCAAGAAATTAAATAGACTTTCCTGCCACTGTCTGGGATCTTGAAACAGTTTGCTGGACAGGTATCGGTTGAGGAATTGCACTCCTTTGCCGATGTTTTTGGGGTCGCGAATTGTGGGGGAATAATCGTAAAAAGGGCCGAAATCTAGTTCGAGAATGTCGCCTTCTTGGGGGTTAAAGTGGTTGACGAAGCGATCGCGCACGTCGAGCAATTCTTGCACTGTCATCTGCTCAACAGTCAAGTCGTCTGCAACTCGCACTATTTCCATACTAGCAATTTTTGGCCGCAGCAAGACGCAAAGGCTGCCATCTTCGAGAATAATTTCCTGAACGTAGTAAATCAGTTTGCTTAAAAGAGAAGATTTATGGAACTGTTCGGGCTTTTCGTATTTGGTGCAGTAGGCGGCAAAAGCGTTAACTATGTCGTTTCGCAGTAAATATTTGTTTCCCAAAGCGCGTAAATCGCTGACAAACTGACGCAAGTCGGTTTTTTCGTCGCTGGCGATCACAGCCTGAAAGAGTTCAGACATACATACTCCCTTATTTAAGACTTTTGATTTCCGCTGTAAAATTAGGCGATACTCAAACCGTATCGCCTTTTTTTAAGCTGCTACTTTTTTTGTAATTTTAAAGTCGGCAATCTGAACTTGCTATCCCTCAAATGACATAAAACTCCCCGTATTTGTGGCGAATGTAGCGGATAAAGGGATCGATAGTTAAAGGTGAACCTGTAACGCGATCGATCAATTCGACAGCAGTGTATTTGCGACCGTGCTGGTAGATGTTTTGTTTTAGCCAGTCGTGGAGTACGGTAAAATTGCCCCTTTCTATTTCTACGGGAATTTCAGGATTGTTTTTTACTGCTGTTTCGTAGAATTGGGCGCTCATCAAGTTGCCGAGGGTGTAACCTTGGAACATTCCGCCGATCGTACCAACATACCAGTGAACATCTTGCATCGCGCCTTCGCTGTCGGTGGCGGGGACAACGCCAAGGTCGGTTTTATAACGTTCGTTCCAGGCTTCGGGGAGGTCTCGCACTGCTAGTTTTCCCTCTACCATTGCCAATTCTAGGTCAAAGCGGATGGCGACGTGGAGGTTGTAGGTTACTTCGTCGGCGTCAGTGCGGATGAGCGATCGCGAGACTTTGTTAATTGCCCGGTAAAATGCGTCAGTGGATACGTGTCCCAACTGTCGCAAAAATACGCCTTGGAGTTGGGGGTAGAAACATTCCCAAAAACCGCGGCTGCGCCCGACCATATTTTCCCAAAGTCGCGACTGACTTTCGTGCAGGCCGGAGGAAATGCCGCCTGCAAGCAGCGTGCCCTCAAATTCCGGGGAATTTCCGAGTTCGTAGAGGGCGTGTCCGGCTTCGTGGATGCTGCTGAACAGTGCTTGATCCAAGTGGTCTTCATAGACGCGGGTGGTAATTCGCACGTCGTCTATGGAGAAGTTGGTCATGAACGGGTGCAGGGTGGTGTCTTGCCGTCCCCGTTGGAAGTCGAACCCCATGCGTTCTACAACTTTGCGAGTGAATTCTAGTTGCTGGGATTCTGGAAAGTCTTGGTGCAAGCAGGAGTCGTCGGCGGGAGGTTGGGAGGTGATGGCTTCGACTATCGGCACTAATTCTTCACGCAGTTTGGCGAAAAGCGGGCGCAGCAGGGATACTTTCATGCCGTAGTCGCTACGATCGATCAAAGGATCGGCGATGTGTTCGTATCCGGGGAAAAACTCGGCGTACTGCCTGCTTAATTCTAGGGTTTTTTCGAGATACGGCTCGACCGCTGCGAAGTTGTTGGCTGCTCTAGCCGCGGCCCAAGCTTCGTAGCTGTCGGCTTGGTGGCGGCAGAGTGCGGACATGAAGGTTGCTGGGACTCTGGCGGCGCGATCGTAGTCTCTGCGGGCAATGCGGATCAGGCTGGCTGCGGTAGAGTCGTAGGGGAGCGTCTGCTCGTAGAAACGCAAGTCTTCTAGGAGTTCACCAATCTTTGGATCGGTAAATTTTTCGTGGGATATTTGTTTGAGAGTAGCCAACTGGCGGCCTCTGGCAGTTGCACCTTTGGCGGGCATATAAGTGGATTGATCCCAATGCAGCAACGACGAGGCTGATTCGATGTCCGTAACTTCTCTGAGGTGGGCTGCCAGTTGAGCGAATTTTGCTTGAGTTTTGTCTAGGGTTTGCATGATTGGGGTTTATGGTGCTGTTTTGCCTACAAAGGTTGCAGTGCGGCATCCGTCTCCATCAATCATAGCTACCCTGAAATCAAGCTAAAAACCGCACTTCTTCCCGTATTGTACGCAATTTAGAGTCATTTTTGCACAATTTCCGGTATTTCTGCGGATTAAGTTCGATCGCCTTGGATAAGTTTTCGATCGCCAGTCGGATGCTGGTGGCTACTATTTCCTGGCTGTTTGTGAGCTCGCCTGCTTGTTTTTCTAGGGCGTAAATGCAAGCTTTTTGATAGTACAGGTTGGGATCGTCGGGGTTGAGTGCGATGATTTTATCGTAGGAGGCGATGGCTTCGGTAAATCGTTGAATTTTTTTGAGGGCTATGGCGCGGTTGTACCAGGCTTCGATGTTATCTGGCTGCAACTCTACGGTTTTGTCCCAAGAGGCAATTGCTTCTTCAAAGCGTTGTAAGTTGGCGAAGGCTAAGCCGCGGTTGTAAAAGGTTTCGCTGTCGTTTGGGTTGAGTGCGAGGGCTTTGTCCCAGGATGCGATCGCTTCTTCAAATTGTCCCATTTGTGCGATCGCGGTGCCGCGTTTGTTCCAGGCTTCGGCGGAATTCGGCCGCAGTTGCAGGGTTTTGTCGTAGGAGGCGACGGCTTCCGGGTAGAGTTTTTCATCGGCTAGGGCTAAGCCGCGGTTGTACCAGGCTTGATGCAAGTCTGGTTTGAGTTCGATCGCTTTGTCGTAGGAGGCGATCGCCTCTGTATTTTGGTCGGATTTTCTCAGGGCAAATGCTTTGTTATACCAAGCTTCGCAGTAGTCTGGTTTGATGGCTATGGCTTTGTCGTAGGAGTCGATCGCTTCTGAAAATTTTTCTAAGCTGACGAGGGTGTTGCCGCGGTTCGTCCAAGCTTCGGGGTAGCTGGGGTTGAGTGCGATCGCTTTTTCGTAGGATGCGATCGCTTCTGAGAGTCTGTTGAGCTTCCGCAAAACGTTGGCGCGATTATACCACGCTTCGGGATTGTTGGGTTTGATTTGTAGGGATTTGTTGTAGGCTGCGATCGCTTCTTCTAGCTGGCCCAATTTTTTGAGGGCGACGCCTTGGTTGTACCAGGCTTCATAAAATGTTGGTTCAAGTTCGATCGCTTCTTCCCAAGATTCGATCGCAGCTTGGAATCGTCCCATTGCTTCTAGGGCGTTGCCGCGATCGTACAATGTTTGAGCCTTTTGGGTGTTGACTGCTATGGATTTTTCCCCTGAGTCGATCGGCTTTTCTATGCTGGCTAATTTTTGCAAGGGGTTTCACCTCATTATTTTCTGTGTAATTGATTCTTTTCTTTTTTATATGCGATCTTTTTCGCCTTTGAGTGCTTTCGATCGCGGCTATTTGGTTATTTAGGGCAATTTTACAGGAATTTGGGAGCTTTTTCAATTTTTTTCATTATTATTCTAGAGCTTGGATTTGTAGGTATAGATTAATACTATTTTTTTATATGATTGCGTAGAAAAGAGGAAAGGGCGATCGTACTGAGGTGTGACAAACCTCATCCAAGATATAATTTTCACGTAACGCTTGTGACCGATGGGGGGTTGAAAGCGCCTCTTGTCAAGCGAATTCCGCCTTTGCAGACTAATAAATAATAAGAGTATTTTTGATGCTGTAGCGGCGGGTTTTACCAAGAATAATTGTCTAAAACCGACAATCTCATAAACCCGCCCCACCCAAGGGCAAATCCCTATTCTTGAATCAAGGCTTGAAACCGAGTATGCGATCGAATGCTGTCAAAATCCGAGTCAGTTTTTGCCATTTCTCGGTATTTGTCAGGATTCAGATGGATGGCTTGCTGCAAATTCTGAATCGCTTGGTCAATCTCACTGTGTAACGCATAGCAGCAAGCTTTATTATAAAATGTTGCCTCATCATCTGGTTTTAATTCTAAGGCTTTGTCGTAGGAGGCGATCGCCTCTTCAAGCCTGCCTAATTTACCCAGTGCAATGGCCCGATCGTACCAGGCTGCGTCATCATCTGGTTTGATTTCTAAGGCTTTGTCGTAAGAGGTGATCGCTTCTTCCAATCTTCCTAAATTACGCAGTGCAATGCCCCGATTGTACCAGGCTGCGTCATCATCTGGTTTGATTTCTAAGGCTTTGTCGTAGGAGGCTATCGCTTCTTCCCATCTTCCTAGATTACCCAGTGCAATGCCCCGATTGTTCCAAGCTGCGTCCTCATCTGGTTTGATTTCTAAGGCTTTGTCGTAGGAGGCTATCGCTTCTTCCAATCTTCCTAAATTACGCAGTGCAATGCCCCGATTGTACCAGGCTGCGTCATCATCTGGTTTGATTTCTAAGGCTTTGTCGTAAGAGGTGATCGCTTCTTCCAATCTTCCTAAATTACGCAGTGCAATGCCCCGATTGTACCAGGCTGCGTCATCATCTGGTTTGATTTCTAAGGCTTTGTCGTAGGAGGCTATCGCTTCTTCCCATCTTCCTAGATTACCCAGTGCAATGCCCCGATTGTTCCAAGCTGCGTCCTCATCTGGTTTGATTTCTAAGGCTTTGTCGTAGGAGGCTATCGCTTCTTCC
>NZ_JAUBRO010000067.1:0-25761 GCF_036701945.1 Microcoleus sp. MON1_C1
AACCTTGCCAAATTCACTTATTATCGTCAGGTCAGCTCAGAGGATTTGAAGAGTCGAGATACTTTTGATAAAATTCCGTTAATTAATATTCTCAAAGCTCGTCGTCGAGTTCATGATAGAGAGGATCGAAAACAAGCTAAAACAACAAGTAAAAAGCTCTCTCTTGTTGTCCCTTATCCTCAAATTATAGAGGTTTTAGAAAAAGCTCGCTTTGAAGCAACTCTTGAGGTGAAATGTTATCAACGAAGTAACCGTTACAGGGGTGGACGACCTAAAATCGACAAGGTTCCCCGGATGGATACAGGGATTGCGAGGTCTTTTCAGAGATTTATTATTGTGGCTCTGATGGTTTCCTGTCCTCCGCGACGACCTAAGGAATATTATGAGGCAGAAATCGGTAAAAGTTTGGTCAAGGGCGGATTTCAAGATGGGTTGTTTGTCTCAGTAGAAAAGATGAAAAACCCTAATCAGGCTCAGTATTATCTCTGGCCTGAAGACTACAAAACCATGAAAACCTACGGAGAACTTGCCATTCCTCTAACCAATTTCACTTTTCCAGATGGCACCCGATTTTATGACTATCTTGAAATGTGGATTAATAAGTGGCGTAAGGTTTTGATTAAAGAGCAGAAACATAATTTTCTCTTTCTCCAAGATAAAAAGGGAAAACTTCTGAGTTCATCAACTTTTGGAAAAAAAGTTAAACAGATTTTTTGGCGATTTGCCCAAATTCCCATGTCGCCCCACAAGTTGCGTCACTCGTTTGAAACCTACAGTCAAGAGATTGGTCTATCAGAAGCAGAAAAACAAGCTTCAGTTTTAGCAATGGGACACAGCGTTGAAACTAAAAGGAAACACTACGACTTACGCGAAAAGATTAAAATCATGCAACCAGCTCTCGATTTTAACCAGCGCATTGTTGAAAAAGGACTCAGGAGCTTTGACCGAAGCAAATTGGTTGAAGGGATGATTGATATTGATGATGATGATGAGGATGACGACGAAGAATAATCTATTAGCCCCAAGCATCGCTTGGGGCTTTTTTGTAGGGGATGTTTTAAAAGTGGAATCGAAACATATCCATTACCCAGCACTTAACCTCATTTCCTCGATAGCTCCCATCCCTCCAAATCGTATGTAAGTGATTCGCGTGGCCCCCGAGGGTGAACTTGTTTGAGGACTTTTTTGGCTCCTGCACGTTCTGGAAGCGATCGCCTACCCCCGATAACCTGGCCTTATTGTCGCTACTTCTGCATTTACTCGTCTTCCCTCCTCTGCCAGCTTACAATCTCGTGCCACAAGTGTTTCTCACTCATTACTCCGACTTTAATTTCAGTACCTCAGTAATGCAGTAATGAATGCAGTAATTACTTAAAACAAATAAAAGTTGTCAGGTTGGAGAAGTGCGTTAACAGCAGCGCTACCCAAAAGGAGTTGCTCGACTCTGAGAGTCCTGCAACCCTGTTTTAGCAGCAGATGCCAACACAAGTGCTATAGTTACTGTATTGAGTATTTCAGTAATGCAGTAAGTGATGCAGTAACTAAATATGACAGCAATAATTGCTTTCGTAAATCAGAAAGGTGGATGCGCCAAAAGCACGACAGCCGTACATTACGCCCATTGGCTCGTGCAGCAGGGCAAGCAAGTGTTGATAGTAGATGCCGATGCTCAGCGGTCTAGTTCTCAGTGGTGCAGCAAGATGGATTCACCCATTCCGTGCCAAGTAATCCAAAGCCCCGATGATTTGTTGGAGCAATTGGGTGAGTTAGCAGCTACCGTTGACTACCTCGTAGTGGACGGCCCTGCCGGGTTGAGTGAGGCGACTAGGGCAATCTTGATGAGAGCTGACTTAGCTGTAGTGCCGGTGCAACCGAGCGGTATCGATATACAATCAGCCGCCGATGTGGTGAGACTGATCAAACAAGCGCAATCGGTGAGACAAGGCCCGCCCCAAGCGGTGATGTTTCTCAGTCGCGCGGTAAAGGGGACAAAGCTTAAAACCGAGGCAATGGAGTTGCTGGGGAAACTTGCGCCCACCATCAAAGTGCTTAAATCGGTCGTTCACCAAAAACAAGTGATTGCTGATTCTTCGGGGCAAGCAGCGACTGTATGGGATTTGGGCGGTCAGCCTGCCAAAGATTCTGGTAAAGAGTACGGTCGACTTTTCAAGGAAATCATGGGAGTGTTGAAATGACTGCCAAGAAACGTAAACCACTCGGTAGCGCGATGGAAGAGTTTGTCTTCGGTACAAACGAAGCTGCATCACCCCCAACACCAGAAATTGTATGGTCAGCAGCAAAGCCCACAGCATCGCTAACACCAGAAGCTGTATTGCCCATCCCAACACCACTGCTGCCGGAACTATCTGCACCACAACCAGTTTCCATTCAATCAAAGGAGCCTAGTCTGATGAGCAAACTGCAAGCGCCCGATAAAGAAGCGACGGTCAGGTTTACTGTCGATATGTCCGAATCTCTGCACCGTAAACTGTCGATGTTGGCAGCCCGGACGGGGCGCAAGAAAGTGGATATTGTGCGGATGCTGTTGGAAGATGGATTGAAGGAGGTTGAGGGATAAAAACGATCGTTCTAGCCCGCATCCAGGTGCAGAAGAACTTCTTCCAACCATCAAAATCTCGTAGCGGGCTGGTGACATAGTGGCTAGCAAAATAACCGCCCGCCTCCTCATGGATGGAACCCTACACACCAGGGCGAAGAGAATACGTTAGTTTCTCTGGAAGGGTACTCGTCCCTATTCAGATCACGATCGCATTGATGCGCCTTCAATCTATCAATACTCCGGACAGTTTTTGGAACGATAATACAAGCTTTACGGGGCAAGGATCATAAAAAAGTGAATTAAATGCCGCGGCAGGGGTGGAGAGGACATTGATTTAATTATCCACAGTGGCTCAAAGTCCTAAAGCATAAGCCCTTCAGCCATAGAAAAACTGTCCGGACTATGGTCTTTATAAATTTTGTGTAAAGTAACAGCGATATATAGCAATCCTAAATGATTTACAAAAGTTTATACTTTATAATGGTTGTGGAGTATAATACTTGCATACTGAATCTCACTGAAAAAAACAATATGTGTGAGCAACAATCTTTAAAAGAGTTAAGTGATTTTATCGATAGCAACCCCGACTAAGCGAGGACTGAAGCGAGCTTTGGCAGTAATGATGTGGATTGAGGGGATGCCTTGTTCTAAAATTCAAAAAATATTAAATGTATCAACAACATTTATCAGTCAATGCAAAATGAAATTTATCGAAAATGGATAGGTAAGTAATCGGCTTCATGTACAAGGCAAGACACCAGTAATTCCGCCTAAGCGCAAGCAAGGTAACCATCGTGCTCACGATCAGGACTTTTATATGGCTCGTCAATAGAATTGAAAACTGATGATCCAACTGAAGGAGTATCGGGCGATTGCGATACGTTCGTCTAGCCTGTAACCAAATTTCTCGGTGCGCTTTACCTTGGTACTTCCGCTATCTGGTTGAATTGATGACGCGCTCTAGGAACGGTGAAAGAAGAAATATTTGCACAACGTCATGCTCGGTGTCGGATGCTAAAAAATAGAGAGAGTGGTATGAAAATTGCATTAGTCCATGATTATTTAACACAACCCGGTGGGGCCGAGCGTGTATTTGAATTGCTGTGTAAACACTACCCCGATGCTGATATTTTCACGTCTCTGTACGAACCTAAACGAACTATTGATCTAGGCGAACGTGAAGTTCGCACAACTGTACTTCAGAAGGTTCCAGGGGCAAGTAAGAATTTTAGGCTAATGGCTCCATTTTATTTTTCAGCCTTTCGAGCCTTGGATTTAAAAGACTACGATCTGATTATCAGCAGTACCACCAGCTTTGCTAAAGCTGTGCGAAAAAGACCGGGAGCAATACATATTTGTTTCTGTCACAATGTCACTCGTTTTTTGTGGGATACCACAACTTATCTGCGAGACTATGCTACCTATCGAAATCTTTCGGGTATGCTCGAACCGATTTTTCAGCAGATGAGGAAAGCCGATTTAAATTCTGCTCAGGAGCCAGATTTTTACATTGCTAATTCCAGCACAGTTGCCAGTCGTATCCAGCAATTTTATGGAAAGCAATCAGTTGTGATTAACTATCCCATTGACATCACAAAGTTTATTTTTTCTCCAGATAAAGAAGACTTTTACTTAACCTCAGCTCGTCTTCTTGGTTACAAACGCATTGATGTGATTATTGAAGCATTTAATTGGCTGGGATGGTCATTATTGATCACTGGCGATGGTCCTGAGCGAGAGCGTCTTGAGTCTAGAGCTTTAAAAAATATTAAATTTCTCGGTCATGTCAGCGATACAGAACGTAGTCAGTTGATGTCTAAAGCTCGTGGTGTGATTGTTGCAGCCTTGGAAGATTATGGTTTGGTTCCAGTGGAAGCTAATGCTAGTGGAACGCCGGTAATTGCCTATGGTAAGGGTGGTGTATTAGATACTCAGATCCCAGGTAAGACAGGAGTTTTTTTCAATCTACAGACACCTGAAGCGATTCACACAGCAGTAGTTGAGTCCAGTAAGATTGCATGGGATTATGAAAAAATTCGCTCCCATGCAATCGATAACTTTTCCGAAGAAGCTTTCTTTGAAAAAGTAGAGGGGGTGATTGAGGAAGTTTGCGACCATCATCAGCGATAAATATATTTGGTTCAAGAGGTTTATGATCGAGGCGTAGAAGTGACTGAAAACAATATCAACTCAATTGCTGAAACAGAAACAGGCTATGGAGAACTGTTTGCAGTCTTAATCCGCAGACGTTTTTGGTTGCTAAGTGTTGTGTGTATTGTCTTGGCTGCTGCCACTGTAAAAGCGTTGAAGGAAAAGCCTACCTATACAAGCTCAATGCAGCTCCTAGTAGAGTCTAATTATCAAGGCAAAAAAGACAGTAAAATAGATAATCAGTTTGCTGATTCTAATGTTGTGATAGATAATGCTACTCAGCTTAGTCTGATGCAAGGTTCCCAGCTCATTGAAAGGGCGGTGAAATTGCTTCGGCCTAAGTATCCAGCGATCGATGTAGAGGAGATTAAAAAATCCTTAGTTGTCATTCAAGTGGCTGATGAGAAGGCCAAAACCGAAACTAAGATTTTTGAAGTAACTTATACGGCTAATAATCCCACTCAAACCCAGAAAGTGCTACAAGTAATGCAACGGGTTTATCTGGATTACAACCGAGAACAGCAGAGACTACGTTTAACTCAAGGTCTTGCCTTCATTGATGAACAATTACCAAAGGTTCGTAAGAACGTTGCTCAAGTTGAGGCGACCTTACAAGAGTTTCGCAAAAATCAAAACCTGATTGAGCCGGAAGTACAAGCAAAAGCTTTGACTGAGGCAATTAACAACATTCAGCAGGAGCGACGGGCAAATCAGGCGACTAGAATGGAGCTTCAGGCTCAATACGAGTCTTTGCAGCAGCAACTTGCTAGTTCTCCGCAGGAAGCGCTCGTTGCAGCACGGCTAAGTCAGTCTTCTCGTTATCAAGCCTTACTTAACGAAATCCAAAAGACAGATTTAGCCATCGCCCAGCAACGGATACGCTTCACTGATAGAAACCCAGTTATTCAAAAGCTACTTTCGGAGCGCAACAGGCAACTCAGTCTCTTGCAAGCAGAAGGGCAACGTGCTACACCATCCGTTTCTGCTCAGATTCCGCCTACGGGAGAAAGCTTTTTGAAAGAAAGGCAACTCGGTGCAACTGATTTAACTATTGCTACTAAGCTTCTGGATATTCAGACAAACTTAAAAGGCTTAACTGCACGCGACGAAGCACTAGCAAAAAAAGAGCAGCAGCTCCGTGTAGAACTCGATCAGTTTCCTAATCTATTGGCTAAGTATACTCGTCTACAAACCGACATACAACTCAAGCGTGAAACATTTCAAGAGTTAGAAAAAGCACGGCAGGACTTAAGCTTGGAAATTGCCAGAGGTGGATTTGATTGGCAAGTTGTCGAAGTACCGCAGCCTGGTACAAAGAATATTTCCAAAAAACGGCAGAACATTATGCTGGGTCTCGTGGTTGGGTTGTTCTTGGGTGTGGCTGCGGCTTTTGCTCGCGATATGTTGGATGATTCTGTTCATAGCTCGGATCAGTTAACAAAACTGGTTCCCCTACCTCTACTAGGAATAACTCCACAGCTACCGCAGGTCAAGAAGAACAAACCAATCATTAAGCTACCCTTCGGCGGCAAGCGGCAAGCTTCCGCCGCTTGGGCAAGCGAACCAATCATTAAGCTACCTTTCGGCTTGCCGGAAGATATGGCGCCTTGCACGATTGAAGTAATTCATAGTCCCCCTGCTTGGGAATCCTTAAACCGAATTTATAAGAACATTCAACTTCAAAATTCTGGTTCGACTTTCAGTCCTTTAATAATTACTTCAGCCTTGGATGGTGAGGGAAAATCAACAATCGCATTAGGTTTGGCAATTAGTGCTGCGCGTCTACATCAACGGGTACTGCTAATTGATGGTGACTTTCGTCAGCCGATGCTGCATAAACAGCTCAATCTCCCTAATGAGTATGGGCTTTCAACTTTGCTGGAAACTAACGCTAAAGTATCTATACGCAGTCATATTCCCGCATCAGACCTATATGTTGATATTTTGACTTCGGGGCCAATACCCAAAGATCCAGTAAATCTATTAAGTTCTCCTCAAATGCAGAGATTAATGGCAGAGTTTGAGCAGACTTATGATGTAGTTCTGCTGAATGCACCTCCCGTTTTAGGGATGGTAGATGCTTTGCTGATTGCATCCTGTTGCCGGGGGCTAGTTTTGGTGACACGCATTGACCTAGTGACAAAAACCGCACTGACTGAGACTACAGCCATGCTGAACAAGTTAAATACGATCGGGGTGATCGCGAATGGGGGTATTAGTCTCAAAAAGGGTAAGATACCCCACTCCTGAAAAAAAATTATGGTTTCTTGACAAACTGATTGACAATGCTTCCTCATTTTCTACGATCCCGACCCTATAAAGTGATGATCGCGATCGAGCATTTTTCTTGAGATAGCTCAACTCAAAACCTTGCCTAGCAAGTGTCTCAACTTGCTTGTCACCCCGTCAGGCGATCAACATCAGTTATACCAGCCCCTGTGGTTCATAAATTTTGTAATTTGTCAACTGACAAATTAGAGATTAAAAAAATCACAAAGTATTGACTTGCTTGTGAAATGTGTTACAAAATAAGGGTAATTCTACTTAAGTAATCTGTATATGCAATAGTCCGGCCAGTTTTTATATGGCCCAATGGCTTATTCTCGCTTGACTTTGAGTCACTGTGGATAATTAAATCAATGTCAGCTCCACCCCTGACTAGCATTTAATTCGACTTTTTTATAATCCTTGTCCTGTAAAACTTGTAGTATCGTTCCCAAAACTGTCCGGAGTATTGTATAGGGAGATTTTCAATTCTAAGTCATTTTACTGTACAAACAATAATTAGTAAAATTAGCGTCAGGTAATCTGAACCTATGACCACTTCGACACTCTCAAGTTTAAATATCTATTCCTCTGTAGAGCAACAGCATTCAAACAATTACTTACCTCACTGCATTCTTAAGTGGCGACAGGGACTGTTATTCGTCAGTCTCGGACAACAGACCAAACAGCCTTATATTTCAGCGTTTGAGACTGAGCAACAGCTAGTAGAATGCTTGAAACAATCTCCAGTACGGTTGGTTTGCCTCAATCCAACCCTAGGTGAGGCAACCCTGAAACTCTGGGCAGATGCCTGCGAGCAAGCGAATAAACCCGTGTTTCTACGGAGGACTATTCAACAAAAAACCTTTCAAAAGCAAAGCCAACTTAGTCCCCAGCCCAAGCAATGGATGGACTCAAGTGTTGCCTTTCTTTTGCTTTTATTGTTCAGTCCGATTATACTGATGGCAGCTATATTGATCTACCCCTATTCACCAGAGCGGATTTTCCCTAAGCAATGGTACATTGGCACAGGAGGCAAGTTCTTCCGGCTTCTCAAGTTTCCCACGACAGTAGCTAAGGACGATTCTCGTACTACACGTTTAATTCGTTGGATGTGTAAGTACAACGTTGATAAATTACCACAGTTGTTCAATGTACTACGGGGTGAGATTAGCTTGAGGGATTCATTCTGTCCTTTGACGCTCTCTGAGGCGGTACAGCTCGGATCGGAAGGTCAACAATAGGTAAGTAAATTTATCTCCAAATTAAACTGGCAACAATCAAACTGAAATTGTCTTGTCTAAGTAAGCAATTGGATCACTGACAATCCTATGGCTAGTAACATTCTGATCACGGGTGTAGCGGGTTTTATTGGACGATACGTCGCACGGTATTTTTTGGAAGTAGGCTGGTCAGTAATTGGGATAGACAGTTCTGCGTCTGAGAATGCACCGTTGGCGAGTCTAGCAGCTTACTATACACTCCGGTTGCCCGATTCAAAGTTGAATGAGATTCTGCAAAAGCACCAACCGGATGTTTTTATTCACTGTGCGGGTCGAGCTGCGGTAAGCTTATCAATGTCGGAACCAACTCCTGACTTTTATGCAAATACCGTTGTCACCTATGAAGTTTTGAATTCCCTCCGATTAAATGCGCCGCATTGTCGATTTATTTACCTCTCCAGTGCTGCGGTTTATGGAAACCCAGAGTCCCTGCCCATCAGCGAAACTCAAACACCTGCACCCGTGTCGCCCTACGGATTCCACAAGTTACAATCCGAGTTTCTCTGTCGGGAATTTACACAGGTATATGGCTTGGCAACAGCAAGTGTAAGAATTTTTTCAGCTTATGGCCCCGGTCTGCGCCGTCAGGTGTTGTGGGATATTTGCCAAAAAGTGATTACACAAAAGACTTTGATTCTACAAGGTACAGGTCAAGAAAGTCGTGACTTTATTCATGCCCTAGATATTACCAAGGCATTTAGGGTCATTGCCTGTGATGCACCGATGCAAGGTGAAGTCTATAACCTGGCTAGCGGGCAAGAGGTCACAGTTAGGGAACTTGCGACCTTAGTTTTAAACACTTTAGAGTCTAATTGTACGCCTCAATTTGATAGCGTAGTTCCCTCTGGGACGCCGTTGAACTGGCAGGCTGATGTCTCGAAGTTGAAGGCATTGGGATTCACCACGTCTGTTCCTCTGGAACGAGGGGTGAAAACGTTTGCAAACTGGTGTCTTGCAGAGTTAGTAGGTGTATGACAGAGATTGCTTTTTTTCTCATCAAATAGATAGATTGCTGCTCAATCAGTGACTTAAATTCTATGAACCAGGCAAAAAAGAAAATACTATTTCATCTATCAGTGCCACTTAAGCCTTTATATTATGGCACTCAACGCAGGCTGTTAGGAATTCTGAAATATTTCAAGGATCGAAAAGATTATATTAGTGTAGATGCAGTTGCAGCCAATCAGTTTCGAGATACGGTAGTTACCCCAAGATGGGACACTGAATCAACCCAAGAAGCTTTAAATTTTATAGATAATGTGTCCGTCTATGAAGGCAAATATAATTTGTATGATCTGTTATACACTCGCAGCAAAAGTTTGTACTATCAAAAATTATTACGCCAACAAATGCCCGTTGATTCAGATTACTATGCACCACCAGGCTATGTTAAGTTTGTAAATTATTTAGTTACTAGGAATGAATACGATTTTATATGGATCAATACTTTGAATTTTGCTCATTTAGCAGCAGAGATAAAATCAACTTCAACTCATACCATAATTGATACTCACGATCTTTGCTGTCGGCTACGTGTGATGACACAAGACTTTCCTGTTTTTAAAGGTTTGAAATTTGATTATGAATTAAATTTTTTGAAAGAAGTGAATTTACTGAATAAATTTCATACTATTATCTCTGACTCTAATTATGAATTGTCAGTTCTTGCGCCATATTTACCCTCCCACAAACTGCAATCAATTCCACACCCAGTTGACGGTCTTAGAGATGATTCACAGCAAGTTTCATATCAAAATAGGAAATTTAAGTATGACTTATTATTTTTGGGAAATCATAATCCACCCAATGAAGATGGAATCAAATTTTTTCTAGATTCAATTTTTCCGCGTGTTTTGCAAGCTAGACCAAATACTCAGCTAGCAGTAGCAGGTAAAGTTTGTGAGGTTATTCAAGTTGATTCTCACCTCACTCAAAATGTCAAGTTATTGGGGTATGTTCCAGATTTATCAGAACTTCATTTGCGATCTAGATTGGTAATTTCCCCTCTGTTAACTGGAGCCGGGACTAAAGTTAAACTTATAGAAGCAATGTCTTATTCATTACCTATTGTAACTACCCCAACCTGTGCTTCGGCTCTATTTTTACAGGATGGTATTAACGCCTTAGTTACTGACGATCCAGTTCAATATGCCAATCATGTTCTAAGTTTACTAACAGATTTCCAATTTGCTCAAAAGCTCTCACAGGAAGTCAAAACAACTTTTGAGGAGCATTACTCAATGCCAGCAATTTATTCAAAGCTCGATGCAATGTTGGGAATTTGAAGTTATAATGATTCTATTCAAATTTTTCTACAGATTCAGCCAACACGAACGCCATTCTTGGGTGGACTATATAGCAAGTCTATTGGAGTCGTGAATGTAGAACGACCTGAAACGTTTGTGATGATTGAACCCATTGTTTACAAATCAAATGGTTTTGCTATATTTAGTTAGGAATTACACAAAGGAGCAATTTTTACACTATTTGTGGGGGTAAGCTGCCACTGTACCCCTACAAATAGTGTCTGCGCGTCTAGGACTGCATAGTGTGCCTGCGTAAGTCTTGAACTTTTATAACTATTTCTAGATTTGTCCAAAGTATATGGTATAAAATAGCTCTATAACTTATTGCTTAATATCGTTCATAAAAATATGCACCTTAAAATTCCTACTTCAGTTAATGGTATGATGAAAACTACAAAGTTTTGGCAGAATAATTACCTGTTTCTGCGAGAATTCAAATACTTTCCTAAAGTTGTAATCTTAGCTCTAGTATTTTCATTCTTGGCAGCGACTTTTGAAGGGGTTGGTATTGGGTTTCTGCTTTCGTTTTTACAAAGCTTGACGAATCCTGATGCAGTACCGATTAAGACAGGAATCCGCTGGTTTGATGTTTGGGTTTTGGGAGTCAATACATCTGCTACTAGCCGGTTCTACCGAATATCAGCTTTAATATGGCTGAGTACCTGGACACGTGCATTATTTAACTATTTAGCGCAAATTTATACGGAAAATTGTCAACTTAATTTGATGGATAGGCTCCGAAAACAAATTTTTGAACAACTTCAGGCGGTAAATTTGAGTTACTTTGCAACCACCAAATCAGGAGAATTGATTAATACCATTACATCGGAAATAGAAAAATTTAAGAACATTTTTAATGGCAGTGCTTTCTTGTTCACTAGGGGGCTAACGATTGCCATTTACTTGATATCGATGATTTTGATTTCGTGGCAGTTGTCACTCATTGCCATAATGCTCTTCACTCTGATGGCTGTAGGCTTATCCACGTTAAATAAGCAAGTCCGTGAAAGAAGTTTTGAAATATCAACCGCTAATGGAAAATTCACCACAACAGCTATAGAATTTATTAGTGGAATTCGCACAATTCAGTCATTTGCTACTCAGGATTTTGAGCGAAAACGTTACTACAAAGCGAGTGAAGATTTTGTCGGTGCCTCTGTCAGAATTATCCGGCTTTGGGCAATGGTAAAGCCTCTTGCGGAAGGGATAGCAACTACAATTTTAATCGGTATGATTCTTGTAGCCTTCACTGGCATTTTAACGAATGGTCCGCTCAAAGTAGCTTCATTACTAACGTTTCTCTTTATCCTGGTGCGCTTAGTTCCAATCATCCAGGATGTGAATGGAACCAGGGCAGTTCTTAGTAGTTTGCATGGTTCAGCAGAGAACATTAAACACCTTTTAAGAACGGATAATAAAACATATTTTAAAAATGGTAAAGCTGAATTGGCAAGCTTAAAACATTCAATTGAGTTTGTAGAGGTAGATTTTGGCTACGATACTAATAATTTGGTTCTCAAAAGCATTACGCTATCAATTGAACAAGGAAAAATGACAGCGCTGGTAGGGGCTTCCGGTGCTGGCAAAACAACTTTGGCTGACCTCATTCCTAGGTTCTATGACCCAACACAAGGCAAGGTGCTTATTGATGGAATTGATATACGACAGTTTGAGATCAACTCTCTGCGACGACAACTGGCTATAGTAAGTCAGGATACTTTCATTTTTAATACTTCTGTTCGGAACAATATTGTTTATGGAAAAGAAGGCGCAACAGAACAGGAAATTCAAGAAGCAGCTCGACAAGCCAATGCTCTAGAATTTATTCAAGATATGCCTGAAGGATTTGAGACTCAACTCGGAGACCGGGGGGTACGCTTGTCGGGTGGTCAACGCCAACGGATTGCGATCGCTCGTGCTTTGTTACGCAATCCAAAAATTTTAATATTAGATGAAGCAACCAGTGCCTTAGACTCTGTATCAGAGCGATTGATTCAGGAGTCTATAGAAAAGCTTTCTGTAGGTCGTACTGTAATTGCGATCGCCCATCGCTTATCTACAATTGCCAAAGCTGATAAAGTGGTGGTACTTGAACAGGGGCGCATCGTGGAGCAGGGAAATTATCAGGAATTGCTAGAGAAAGGAGGCAACCTTTGGAAATATCACCAGATGCAAAATGCGTAGTCCTGCATAGTCAGGAAAACCTGTTATAATTTACTTACTTAATCTGCCTTAACTTTTAGCTTATGAAATGCCCCAGGTGCGACTCTCAATATATTGTAAAAAATGGTCACACTCACACGGGCAAACAAAGTTTTAAATGTCGAGATTGTACCAGACAATTTGTGATAGCTCCCAGACATCAGCCGATTTCGGAAGACACAAAAGAGTTAATAGATAGACTTTTATTAGAAAAAATATTTCTGGCTGCAATTGTTAGGGCTACCGGAGTTTTCCCAAGGTGGCTACAATACTATGTTAATAAAAAGTTAAGAGCCGTCAAGAGAAAAGTGGAAGTGAAGTCAAAAAAAAAGGGAAACCTAACTATTCAATGTGATGAAATGTGGTCATTTGTAGGAGACAAGAGTAACAGGCAGTGGATTTGGTTAGCAATTGATGTGTTGACTAAAGAGATTGGAGGAGTATATCTTGGTAAAAGAGATGAAGCTGGCGCGAGGGGATTGTGGGATTCTCTACCGACAGTTTATCGTCAATGTGCTGTCAGTTATACAGACTTTTGGAGTGCTTACGGAATAGTTTTTCCTAAAAAAAAACACAGAGCTGTAGGAAAGGATACTGGTCAGACAAACTATATAGAAAGATTTAATAATACCCTGAGAAAAAAAATATTTCGATTGGGGAGAAAAACTCTTTCCTTCTCTAAAAAACTCTCCACTTATATGGGAGCTATTTGGTATGTTATTCATGAGTATAACGCCAGTTTATCTATCACTTAAAACCATTAATTATACTAACTATGCAGGACTACCGCAAAATGAAGCAGGTCAAGTGATGTAAAGCATTCTAAATTATGTTATGTATCCATCGTTTTTAATTCACGCAAGTCTTCTAATGGAGAATCCAATGACAAATCAAACTCCCAAAATCGTTGTAATTACGCCTCTAAAAAATGAGGATTGGATTATAGATCGCTTCCTTGCTGTGACAAGTCAGTTTGCCGATCGCATTATTATTGCCAATCAGAACTCTAATGATGAGAGCCTAGCGATCTGTAAAAAGTATCCAAAAGTGGTACTTATTGAGAATAAATCTACTCAATATGACGAAGCAAGCCGACAAATATTATTAATTCAGACAGCTAGAGACTTAGTGCCAGAGCCTAAAATACTCTTGGCTCTTGATACTGATGAAATGCTAGCTGCATCTGCTACCAAGACCTTGGGTTGGCAATCAATGCTGAAAGCAAAACCAGGAACAGTATTATTGTTTGAAAAGCCAGACTTATACTTAGTGCCTAATAAATGTATAAGGTATGAGACTCCTTGGCCTCTTGGTTATGTTGATGATGGGGCTGAACACCATCCTAAAAAAATCCACAGTATCAGAATTCCCATGCCTGATTATGCTCCCAGGTTGTATATTAACGATGTAAAAATACTTCATTATGCATCGGTTCGTCCAGGAGCGCAGGCGGCTAAATACCGTATGTATAGTGTTATAGAAAATGTTTTATCTACAGGATTTCTACTTACTAGACGACGAAAATATGATTTAAACAGGATGTTCAGGCAGTATCAATTGCAAGCTTCACTTTCTCCTTCTGAATGGTTTGCAGCTTGGGAAGAGATTGGCATTGATATGCACACGATTATTGAGCAAAGGTATTCTTGGCAAGACTTTGAAGTTCTTAAGTATTTTGAAGAATATGGATTGCGTCGCTTTTGGATGGATGATATTTGGGAATTTGATTGGGAGGCTTGTAGGCTATATGCTAAATCCCTAGAAATGAGTAATATCCCGGATTTTGAAATCAAAGCGCCCCCGAGAAGCATCAGATCAATAACTAGGAGTTTGACAGATGTTTATATGGAGACAAGAAAGTTGAGCAAAGGAGATACAAAACTTTGGGGTTAAGCTGCTATATTGCTTTTAAATAATCTCGTATTAATTAAGTTTATGAAAATATTACTCACGATTCATCACGATCTAGACCACAATTCCGGCGCTCCTGGCATAACGTGGAAACTAGGGCAGGAATATCAAAAGCTGGGTCACGAAGTAGAGTATTACTCTTTTGATAACCTGCCACACAAATTGCCGCAAATGGTAGAGTCGATGATGTTTCCTGAATTTCTGGCTAGCCACATATTGCCACTCTCCCAAAAACCAGCAGTTGATGTTGTAGATGCCTCAACTGGCGATGCCTGGATGTGGGCAAAACTGCGCCGTCCTTCTAACAGTCCGGCGTTAGTGACACGCAGCCACGGTCTTGAGCATATTATGCACCTGGAAAACTTAGAAGAAGCCCGCCTTGGTAACTTAAACTTAAGTTGGAAATATCCGCTTTATCATGGAGGTTTCCGACTCTGGGAGGTCGCCAATTCTCTGCGGGATGCAGATTTGAGCTTATTCAGCAATCACCGTGATTTAGAGTATGCTGTTGAAAAATTAGGGGTTGATCCTGGGCGGACTCGTGTTTTCGTTAATGGAATCCCAGAGTCTTTTCTCAATCTCGATTTTGAGCCAACCCCAGAAGCAGAAGATTCAGTTATTCGCATCGCCTTGGTGGCAACTTATATCCCTCGTAAAGGGATTCATTATGGTGTTCCAGCATTAAATAAAATTCTTGCCCGCTATCCTCAAGTAGAAGTGAGTTTTATGGGGACGGGCTGTCCAGAAGCTCAGGTTTATACAGATTTCGAGCCATCTGTACACGATCGCATCCGAGTTGTGCCACGCTATCAACATGAAACTCTGCCCGAACTCTTGCGCGGACATCATATCAAGCTTTTTCCCACCCTCTCGGAAGGGTTTAGCGTCGCCCTTATGGATGCTATAGCTTGCGGTTTAGCCCCTGTAACTACCACTACCCCAGGGCCGATGGAAGTCGTGCGTGATGAAGATAATGGCCTTTTAGTTCCCCCCCGTGACACTCTCGCGATCGAGCAAGCTTTGGAGCGCTTAATTACAGACCGCCCCTACCTGGAAAAATTGCGCCGTAATGCTTATGCTACAGCACAAAAGTATAGTTGGCAGGGGATTGCCCGTGATAATCTGACTTTGTACCAAGCAGCTTTGTCTCATAAAAGAGGTACTAAATGAAGCTTTGTATTGTTACCCATAAAGTAGCGATCGGTGATGGTCAAGGTCGGGTCAACTATGAAGTTGCCTGGGAAGCAATTCGGCGCGGTCATCATGTTACTTTGTTAGCAAGTAGCGTAGATTTTGCACTGCAACAGCACAATCAAGTCGATTGGATTTCTATTCCAGTTAAAAAATATCCATTGCAACTTGTCCGCGAAATAGCTTTCTCCACTCAAAGTGCTTGGTGGTTAAATAAGCACCAAGAAGAATTTGACATAATCAAACTGAATGGTGCAATTACTTCAGCTAGGGGAGATGTGAATGCAGTGCATTTTGTCCATAGTTCCTGGTTACGCTCGCCCTTCAATCTCTCAACACAAAATCTGAGCTTGCGTGGCACTTATCAGCGGTTTTACACTGCCTTAAATGCTGATTGGGAGAAAAAAGCCTTCGATCGCGCGAAAGTCGTAGTAGCCGTTTCTGAGAAAGTCGCCCAAGAATTAATCGTGATCGGTGTCCCACGAGAGCGCATTCGAGTGATCTTAAATGGCATTGATTTACAAGAGTTTGCTCCAGGTATTGTCGATCCGCAAAAATGGGGCTTACCGGAGGAAGTGCCGCTGGCGCTATTTGCTGGGGATATCCGTACACCTCGGAAAAATTTGGATACAGTTCTCCATTCCTTAATGCAAGTTCCCGAATTGCACCTGGCAGTTGTGGGTGGAACCGCAGGCAGTCCTTATCCTGAGTTAGCACGATCGCTAAACTTAGAAAATCGGGTACATTTTCTGGGATTCCGGCAAGATGTCCCCGACTTAATGAAAGCAGCAGATTTTTTAGTTTTTCCGTCCCGTTATGAGCCTTTTGGTTTAGTGGTACTGGAAGCGATGGCGACAGGAATACCCGTGATTACGGCTGCTACGACGGGCGCAGCGGAGTTGGTGACACCAGACTGTGGCTTCGTTTTGCCAGACTCAGACGATGCACAGGCTTTAGCTGAAGCGTTGAATCAATTAGTTAAATGCGATCGGCAACAAAGACAGCAAATGGGTCAAGTAGCCAGAACTATAGCGCAACACCATAGTTGGGCTAATATGGCAAGTAATTATGTGAATTTATTTGAGGAACTCCAGCCGTGCTGACTATCTCAGTTGTCATTTCCAGTTATTGTCGCCCCAAAGACTTAGCACGCTGCTTAGACGCACTCAAAAAGCAAAAACGTCCTGCCGATGAAGTCTTAGTAGTAGTTCGGGATACAGATACTGAGACTTGGACATTTGTCCAAACATTTAACCCAGAATTCTTACCACTGCGAACTGCCACAGTCAGCGTATCTGGTGTGGTAGCGGCTATGAATGTAGGGATGGATGCCGCTTCTGGGGATATCATCGCCTTTACCGATGATGATGCAGCACCTCATACCGATTGGCTGGCACTCATGGAGGCTCAGTTTCTGTCAGATAGCAATATCGGTGGTGTAGGGGGGCGGGATTGGGTGTATCACGGCACCCAGTTAGAAGAGGGAGAACGCCTGGTAGTGGGACAGGTGCAGTGGTTTGGAAGAGTCATCGGCGAACATCACTTAGGGGTTGGAGAAGCCCGTGAGGTAGATGTGCTTAAGGGTGTAAACATGAGTTTTCGGCGGAGTGCGATCGGCCAAATGCACTTCGATCCCCGGATGCGAGGTACAGGAGCCCAGGTACACTTTGAACTAGCATTTAGTCTAGCCTTAAAACGGGCCGGTTGGAAGCTGATCTACGATCCAAAAGTGGCAGTCAATCACTATCCAGCACCACGTTTTGACGAGGATCAACGCAATAGATTCAATGACATTGCTTTGCTCAATGCCGTACACAATGAAACTTTAGTTTTGTTAGAAAACTTACCATCGACTCGACGTACTGCATTTGTTATCTGGGCAACATTCGTGGGAACGCGAGATTCCCCAGGTTTTTTGCAATGGTTACGATTCCTACCTAAAGAAGGAACCTTAGCAGGACAGAAATTGGTTGCATCTCTACGTGGACGTTGGCAGGCTTGGGAGACATGGCAACAGTTCAAATAAAGATATAAGGTGTTAGGTGCTAGGGAATAAAATTATTCAAACCTAAAACCTAGTTAAAGATTCCTAAAAGCTAAGACTTAAAACTTAATACCTAGTTAAAAATTCCCCCAACCTCAATAGTAGTTAGTAATGAGTCAAATACAGAGAATTCCGAATAACTCTCGCAAACAGGGCTTCTCTCTGACACTACAACCGCAGGCAGCTTGGATGGCAATCCTCGGGCTATTACTCATTACTGCCCTATGCCTTGCAGCAGGTCTTGGCAAAGTTCTAAACATCATCTTTCCGGCGGGTTCTTTTGGCGTCGGCTTGTTCCTATATTTGCGGTATCCCATCCTCTATGTAGGTTTCACTTGGTGGGTGTTTTTCCTCACACCTTTTGTCCGCCGTGTGTCGGATTTTCAAAGCGGTTTTACCGATCCCAGTCCCATGTTGTTAGCCCCTCTACTGGTGGCAACGATCACCATTGTAACTTTCTACCGCAACCTTCCCAAAGCACATGAACAAGGTGGCTTACCTTTTATCCTATCTGCTGCGGGTGTGTTCTATGGTTTTCTGGTTGGTATGATTAATGGCTTACCTGTTCCGGCGATCATCTCTCTTATGACTTGGGTTAGCCCCATTTTGTTTGGTTTCCACTTATTTGTGAACTGGCGAGATTATCCCAGCTATCGCGAAAACATTCAGCGCACTTTTCTGTGGGGTGTGTTAGTGACAGCATCTTATGGCGTCTATCAATACTTAGTTGCACCTGAGTGGGATCGTTTCTGGCTTATACAGACCAAACTATATACCAGCATGGGAAAACCAGAACCCCTTGGACTTCGAGTGTGGAGTACCATGAATGCGCCCTTACAGTTTGGAATAGTAATGCTAGCGGGGAATATCTTGCTATTTATTGGTCAAGGCAATTTGCGTATTCCTGGTTTAGCAGTTGGCATTTTGTCTGTCCTGCTAACATCGGTACGCACAGTTTGGGGAGGCTTGATAATAGCCTTAATTACCCTTATCAGTTCTCTAAAAGGAGCTTTACAGATTCGTTTAATTGCTTTTATTCTGATGATCGTCCTATGTATGGTACCATTATCTACAGTCGAGTCGTTTTCCCAAGTCATTCAGTCTCGTGTAACAAGTTTGACTAACGTTAAGGACGATCAGAGTGCAAAGGACAGAGCCGACCTCTACGGCAGAACACTAAATCTTGCACTGAGTGAGGTTATTGGTAAGGGAAATGGAACTCTTCAGCCGATTGACAGTGGAATTATCGAACTACTTCTTACCTTGGGCTGGATGGGAGCCATTCCCTATATAGGTGGGCTATTCCTAATTTTTTATAGCCTGTTCCAAGCCTCTAAGTCTAAGTCCGATCCGTTTGCCAGTGCAGCTCGTGCTATTGTTGTGGGATTCCTGCCGATGCTAGCTGGTTCAAATGTGATCATTGGTATCTCTGGCATGGTTTTCTGGGGATTTTTGGGTCTAGGCCTGGCAGCTAATAAGCACTACCAGCATCAACGAATCATCGGGTTCAAATCAAGTTTATAATAAATTTTTGAATAGTGTTTGTAACACTTGTGCCAACAGCCTCAGTTGCTAGTCAAAAAAATCTGTGTCAATGGTAACAGTTTGTGAGAGAAACAACAGAAAATGGAAAAACAAAAAACAGTAGGATTTATCTTAAAGCGTGTCGATTGTAATGACGGGGTTGCCTCCCATTGTGAGAGTCTTATTCGTGGTTTGAAAGCGGTTGGGTGGAAGGTCGTCCTGATTACGGGAACTGTGAATTATGATGCAGGCTCTGTACGCCGTTTTGAAGCACTCAAAGACTTATCAGAAGACTGGGCGATCTTGGAGGATTTGAAACCTCTTCTTCCCAGTTTGGGTAATATTACGCGGATCGAGGAGCTAGTAAAAAAATACGATATTTGCCTATTTCACGTACATGGATACGCAATGTTGCTTCTTGCCCGCATCCTCAAAATCATTACTGGCGTAGACTGTGTTGCTACCTTTCATCCATCGGTACACGGTGACGATCCAACCCTACTGAAGGATGCCGCCTTGCGATCGCAAATAGCAAAATACCTGATATTTTTGAAGCTGTTTGCCCCAAAAGCCTTTATTGCATACTCTTCCGATATTGAAAGATTTTTGCTGAAAGATTTGGGCTTTCCAAAAAACAAGGTTCGCAAGATTTTTGCTGGCATCGATACGAAATATTTTCGTCCTCCCAGTCCAGAAGAGCGACAAAGGGTACGGGAAAAATTTGGATTTGAGGAAAAAGACCTGGTATGTTCTCTTGTAGGAAGGCTCAATTGGAATAAGGGCCATGATATTTTTATCGACGCCGTTAGGCAAGCGAGAAATGCTGTTCCTGAAATGTCTTTGAAGTGTTTATGCGTGGGTTCGGGTCATCAGGAGAAGGAGATTAAAGAATATGCCTTTGCTAGTGATGAAGATTCGCGTTGCTTTATTTTTTTGGGGTATGTGGATGAGCTGCGAGAAGTGTATTGGACCTCGGACATTCTTGCTCTACCGAGTCGCTCAGAAGGCTGTCCTCTGGTAGTGGCGGAAGCGATGTGCTGTGGAACAGTTACCATCCGCACAGAAGGAGGAGGAGTTCGGGATCAGATTGAGGAAGGAAAAACAGGTTATATCGTTCCCTTGGATGATGCAGAGGCTTTATCAAAGGCGATCCAAAAGCTTGTGAATAAGGACTTTCGCTTGCAGATGGGTCAACAATGTGCGGAGTATGCTTCCTCAGTATTCGATCAGGAATTAATGGTTAAGAAGACAGTGGAATTGTATTGCGAGTGCTCTGGTATCGAAACAAAATAAAGCCAAGGTCGGAAACGGCAATGCCGTTTCCCTACCCCAAAATAATCAATCGCCTTCGCTAAAGATGTAACTCTCGCCTGATTAATTGTAGGGAAACGGCACGTGCAGTGTCCTGGCTGTGGGTAATATTAATTTCTCTGTCACCGGATTTGATATGACTCGGTAATTTACTGAGCCTAACCTTCACGCTTTTCTCCAAGCCGATACACAATCACCTTAGCTTTCGCATCTTCCTCTACAAATACCAGATACTCACCATTTGGTCTCCGATAAGCACGCAGTGCGTAGGGGATATCTACCCAGCCAGTCTCACCGGCCACCTCTGTACCGGGGGTTAACTGTGTTACAAAATCTCCTTTCTCGGTATCGTACACATATACTTCAGCCTTTCTAGAATCAACGGCAAATACTCGATCGCCTGCCACATCCATTGCCTTAATAATTAGCATGGGGTTGGCTTTTGGATCGTAGGGAAGAGTTATGCGCCAGCGCAGTGTTTTATTCTTTGTCCAGTTGTCGTAGCGCACAATCTCTGTGCCGACTATTCCCCATTCCTCACCTGTATGAGGGCGATCGACTGTATAGCCTCCGAGATACATTACATCTGTATCGGGATAATATTTAATTCTTAAGAGCTTGTTAAAAGGTGCTGGCATCGGTATTTTTTCCGAAGAGGCAGCATTGTAACTCGGACTGCCATAAGCATCCAATCCCAGATAGCCATAGTGTTTGATGTAGCCAGATTCACTAGCTTGCCATACATCGCCCTTGCTATCAACTTCCCAACCCCAGATCGAATCATCTTCTGCACCTGAACTTTCATATTCATTGCTTTGAATTAAGCCATCTCCGTTTTTGTCATGCCATAACCAGCTTCCCGTCGCTGGTTGATTGGTTGGCCAAATAGAATGATTCCTAGCAAAAATGGCGCTGGGAACGGCAATTTCTCCATCAAAGCGGTAGACGCTCATCTGGTGGGCAAACATCCCGGTAAGATATAAGAAACGTTTTCCGTCTATTCTACGGACAAAAACTGATGCCGCCGAATGGGTTTGGTTGTGCAGTCGCGGATCGTCTGGGTAGCAAAACTTATCGAGAGTATATGCTTTATAGGTCCATTCCTGACCATTTTCTTTGCTATAGTCCATGACGAAATGTTCGTGTTTGGTGAACACGTCCACTCCGTCTGTGCCCGGATCGGCATCGGCATTATCCACGAATTGTAAACCCAATAATTGCCACTGCATTTTTCCACTAGGCGAAAACTTTCTCAAATCACTTCCTGAACCGCCAAAACCATCATTGCTAACGTAGATATTCCCGGCTTTATCCGTACCCACTCCTGTTAAACCGTTGAGTTTAAGTTCTCCAACTTCTCCGCGAGTTCCAGAATAAATGCCGCCTTGAGGGCCAAAAGTCCCAATTAATTTAGGGGTTCCTGAGATATCGTAAATCAGCACTTGTTGACGAGGGCCATTTTCTGCAACTAATAGCCTACCTTGATTGTCAATGGCTAGGGCTGTAGGGTCTATAACATCGGTAATTTTCTGGGATAATAAGGTTCCTGTCTTGGAATAGTGCAGAATCTTGGAAGGATTACTAGCGTCTTTTGCTTGCAGAATCCATAGGTTACTTTGAGTATCTACAGCTATTTGTTTGGGGCGATCGCTTGACCAACTCCGTAACTCTGCCAAGGTTTCGCTATCATAGACGCGGATGCGGTTGGTGCTGCGATCGCTAACATAAAGCTCGCTACTGGTGCTAGCTAATCCCGTTACTTGACCGGAGGTGCTAACAATTAACATACTTTTATCATAACCACGCCCACCTGCAAAGGGAGCAGGCTCTCCCGATAAGTTGTAGCGTCTCACACAATACCAGTCTGTTTGAGAGGGGGGATAATCTTGAGGAACTGTCCAGTCTAGTGTCCCCTGTGTCATGGCGATATAAAGGTATTTACTATTTGCCGTGACTGCTTCTCCTCCTGTTCTTCCCGATCCATGAAGATTACTAGCTTTGGCGATCGCATCTCCATCTTTATAAATTCCTGCCTCTCTACCTGCTTCATCCCAGATGCTATTGGTGTAAACGGTGCCATCGCTTGCCACGTACATGGCGCTGATTTGAATTTGTACCCACTTACTGCCACCGCCAAAGGTGTTACCGATCCAAGATGTTTTGTAGGAGATATTGAGTAAAGGGTTTGAAGTTACAGACAGTGCAGTTACAGACAGTGCAGTTACAGTAAAAATTATGACTCCTGCGATCGCCTTGGTTCGGAAACTAATCCTGCGATGTTGGCGATCGTTCTCGATCAGCTTAAAATTATTGAGGGAGTGATTCAGTTTTTGGATGAATAACTGCTGTTTTTGCCATAATTTGTTTACTAGCAACAAAAATCGATTCTTCATAATCTCACTGAGCAATATACAGCTATAATCAGGATGTCTCAGTTATTGTAAATTTAATGTATATTTGCAAACAACCAAGTGAAAAACTACACAAGTAACCCTGCTACAGCAGCAAATATTCTTTGCATCGGGATCGGATGGTTTCCGACAACACCGGGAGGGCTGGATCGATATGTATATGAGCTGACACATCAGCTAGCAGCCAGTCAAGATCGAGTTGAATTGTGTGGAGTTGGTCTACCAGAAACTGAGTCAAACTCTGGTGTAAAACTCACTAATTTAGCTGGATCCGAACATCGACTCTGGGAACGGCTTTGGCTGATTCGCTCCAATTTTTGGCAGCGAAACTCCACAAAACCAGATGCAATTAATCTGCATTTTGCACTATATAGTTTTCCTCTTTTGCAAGTTTTACCTAGGGGGGTTCCTGTTACCTTTTCCTTTCACGGGCCTTGGGCTTTGGAAAGTAAGCAAGAGGGTTCTGGTAAACTGAGTGTTTTTTTGAAGCATTGGGTCGAAGACAGAGTTTATCATCGGTGCGATCATTTTATTGTCCTGAGCAAAGCATTTGGTGATATTTTACATCAAGAGTATCAAGTTCCTTGGAACAAAATTCACGTAATTCCCGGCGGTGTCGATCTTTCGCGATTTCAACTTAATCGATCGCGCCCGGTCGCCAGATCGCAGATGCACTGGCCCCAAAATCGCCCGATTCTATTTACAGCGCGTCGCTTAGTGCATCGAGTTGGACTCGATAAGCTGTTGATGGCGATCGCGATCATTAAACCTCAAATTCCTGATATCTGGTTGGCGATCGCAGGAAAAGGGCCACTACAAGCGGTTCTTGAGCAGCAAGCAACAGATTTAAGACTCAATGACAATGTTAAATTTCTCGGCTTTTTGCCAGATGACCAACTGCCTATAGCTTACCAAGCCGCCGACCTAAGTGTGATGCCGAGCCAATCTTTAGAAGGGTTTGGATTATCCGTGCTAGAATCCCTCGCCTGTGGCACTCCAGCGCTATGTACTCCAGTGGGTGGAATGCCAGAAATTTTAGAGCCGTTTTCACCAAATTTGATTACTACGTCTATAGAAGCAACAGCGATTGCTGAGCGATTAGAACAACTGTTACTTGGAAAACTACCGATGCCTTCTAGAGAAGCGTGTCAGGAATACGCTGCTAAGAATTTTGATTGGCAGAACATTGCGCAAAAAGTTAGAAAAGTGCTGTTAATTCAGTCGCAAAAGAATCAATGATTACGCAATTTATTTTCAATAAACAACATGAAAATACTATTTTTAGACCAGAGCGGAAAGCCTGGTGGTGCCGAACTTTGCCTAATAGATATTGCCAAACCCTATAGAGATAGCTGTCTAGTTGGCTTATTTGTAGATGGTTCTTTTAGGCAATTACTAGAACAACAGCAAATTCCCGTTGAAGTGTTAGCGAAAACCGCGATAAAAGTTCGTAAAGAAAGCAGCTTGATACAGAGTTTAAATAGTGTTACCGCGCTACTGCCTTTGATTGCTAAAGTTGTTCAAAAAGCTCGTCAATACGATTTGATCTACGCCAACACGCAAAAAGCTCTAGTTGTTGGTGCATTAGCTAGCTTTTTAAGTCGTCGCCCTCTAGTCTATCATTTGCATGACATTTTATCTACAGATCATTTCAGCCCCACTAACTTAAAAGTAGCTGTAACTTTGGCTAATCGCTTTGCATCATTGGTTATTGCTAACTCCAAAGCAAGTCAGGCTGCTTTCTTAGAAGCAGGAGGACGCTCGGACATAATCGATGTCGTCTACAATGGCTTTGAGCCTGAAGTCTATCAGAGCGATCGCTCTAAAATTAGCCAACTCAAGACACAACTAGAACTTGATGGGCAATTTATAGTAGGTCATTTCAGTCGATTGTCACCTTGGAAAGGTCAACATATTTTAATTGAAGCACTTACCTACTGTCCCAAAGAGGTAACAGCTATTTTAGTGGGTGATGCGCTCTTTGGCGAGCAGGATTATGTCCAGCAATTACATAAACAAGTGGCAGAATTAGGACTTGAAGATCGAGTTAAGTTTTTAGGATTTCGTTCAGATATTCCGCAGTTGATGGCAATTTGTGATTTAGTTGCACATACCTCAACCGCACCCGAACCTTTTGGCAGAGTTATTGTCGAGGCGATGCTGTGTGGTAGACCTATAGTTGCTGCTCAATCTGGAGGTGCTATTGAATTAATAGAGCCTGGGATCAATGGCTTTTTGGTTCCTCCCGGCAAGCCACACCAACTCGCAGAAGTTATTAATACCTGTCATAACCAACCTGAGTCTACGATCGCGATCGCCAAATCTGCATACGAGATAGCTAGTCGGCGTTTTCACCAGACCAACATCGATCGGCAAATAGCGCATTTACTCGTTCAAACTTTTACCTAACTTGTAACAATATATTAGATACAGCAGATTCCATGTATATATAATACACTGTATTTAGTACATAAGCGAAAAAAATGAAACCTTATTCGAGCTAGTTTCGTGAAAAAATAGTTAAAATCTATAGCAATCCTATATGAATTGTGAAAAGGCATCAAATCTTTTCAAGTTAGGAAAATTGAAAAGATTATATTTA
>NZ_JAUBRO010000068.1:0-25742 GCF_036701945.1 Microcoleus sp. MON1_C1
TTACTTAAATGACTTAATTGGTAAGCGAAGAAATACTTTAGTATAAATACTCATCGCAAAAGTGACACGCTCCCAAAGACCACTGCCCCCGCCTGTTTCCGAAAGAGGCGTTCCTAGAGCAGTGACAATGCTGCTGTTGACTGGTGGAATACTATTGCTAGGACTGCTGATTTGGCAATTTATCAAGCCTAAATCACCTCGCGAACCTATCGCACAATCAACACCAAAAGAAAGCTCTTCTGGCACCATTAAAGATGAAAAACCGGAGTTGCTGGCTAAATTAGCTTACCAAGACCAACAAAAACTGTTAGCCGAAAAACCGCAAAAAACCGCAAAACCCAAAACAGAACCGTCGCCCAAACCGTCAAGAACCCCACGAAATCCGCGAACTCCGCGTCTAGTCGCTACCCGGAGCGCTGCACCGCCACCTACTCCTCTACGCGAACCCCTACCCGCACCCAGAACAGTAGTGCGGACGGTAACAGTACCCGCACCCATACCGCAAAGAACACTCGCGCCCCCACCAGCCCCCATACCCAAACCGTTAATACCCCCACCTTTAATTCCAACTCCAACAGAAGAAAAAATCGACCCGTTTGAGCGGTGGAACCAACTCGCCCAACTCGGACAAATTAGGGGAAATTTTGACCCTAACCGAATAGCGAATGCCGTGAGTGCAACACCAAGCACTCCAGCGACAACAAGTGCTACCGCCGCCGCTCTGACAAAGCCAGCTCCAACAACTGAATTCCTAACAGTCAATATCGGCAACCAAAAGTCGCAACCCTCATACGTTTCTTTCGAGCAAATCCCAGAAAAACTATATAGCCACCCAAATAACGCCAGCGGGGAAAGGCTACACCCGGAGTTTCCTTATGGAGGGGACAGCCTCGAAACCACCGACAACTCCCAAAACCCCACTAACCAATTAACTCCGGCTCCCCTTTCCCCCCAAATAAGTTCCGATTCTACTGATAACTCAATCGAGACTGCGACTCGACTCAGTGCTAGCCGAACGTCCTTGCCCGATACAGAATTTCAAACCTTTTCCCCAGAAACTGCTCCCAAGGCTTCTGCCTTAACAAATTCCCCAACCCTAGAACAAGTAAATTCCCCAGGGGCAAAAGGCATTCTCAACCGCACGCCTCAAACAGCTCAGGTTCCCCTTGGAACCACAGTCAACGGCGTAGTTTCGGTTCCCCTGTTGTGGGATGAAGGCTCAGGCAAACAGCTTTACGACAAATTTGCTGTCACCCTCACAGCCGATTTCACGGCAACTGACGGCTCTATTGCTTTTCCTGCCGGCACAGTTGTCATTGCCAAAGCCAACACCGTCAGCAAAACCAATCGCATGGTACAAGCTAGTGCTGTGGCGCTCGTCTACTCAGATAGAAACGGTCAGATTAAACAGCAGCCCATTCCAGAAGGCGCAATTTTGATTGCAGGAGAGGGCTCTGGGCCGCTGATTGCTTCAGGCTACTTCGACCCAGGTTCAGATATTGCCGGACAGGATATCCTTACCGCAGTGCTGTCGGGAGTTGGACGAGTCGGTCAAGTGTTCGCAGAGCCTAAAGTCAGAAGCTCTAGCAGTATTAGCGGTAGGTTTGGGAGCAGTACAACCACCGTTGAAAGTCGAGACCCCCAAATTTGGTCAGCCGTCCTCGATGGCTTCTTCAGCCCCCTAGCAAAACGGATGGAAAGCCGCTCAGATAGAGCAACTGAAGAACTTTTAAACCGCCCTAATGTAGCTGTGGTTAATAAAGGAACCCCGGTTTCTATTACTGTTAACAGCTTTCTCAACATTTACCGATAACCAAACCGTCGGTAAACGGTTAAGTCGCCCCAACGCGACTGCGGCGATTAGTAAAGGAAATCCCCGTTTCTACTGTCAACAATTTTCTCAACATCAACGAATAACTGCCATGACGAATCGCATCCAATCCCCAAGAATGCTTTCCCTCGGAGGGCTTTTGTTCACAGCAGTGTTCACTACTGCAAGCTACCCCGACTGTGCTTTTGCTCAATCAAGAGTAACAGGCTATCAAACTGTGGGTCGAGATATTGCCGTCAATAGTGCGATCGATATTTTAGTCTATCCCGGTCGCGCGAGTGCGATCGACTTCAGCTCAACCGACGAAGCTCTCGCCTACGTTTTAATTGCCGACCCCTCAAAAGTAGTTTTCAGCACCGACGCACAACTGGCAATCGGTCGAGCCAAAACTGTTTTCTTGCGTCCCATTCAAGCCCTCAATTTTCCGGGAGCTACCACAGCTACCATCACCAATATCTCAATCAAAACTGTAGATTCAAAAGGCAAACAGCGACTTTACAACTTCAACATCGTTCCTACCAACAAAGAACCAGAACACTTAGGAATTCGCATCGCTCCCGTCACCCCAAGAATGTCGCCGACTGTGAACGTTGATAGAGGTCGCGCACCCTGTGCATCAGATGTTGAAAAAGGATTGCTAATTGCCATCCAAAAAGGCTACACAGCAGCCAACGACCCAGTAGTCTACAGCGTGCGACAATTTTTAGCTCTAGTAAGAAACCACAATCTATCGGTGACTGATGCTGCTGCACGAGCCGGAGTAGACTTGTCTGTGATTGTCGAACTAGCCAAAATAGTTTTTGAAGAACCAAACTAGCGCTCACACAAACCTACTCATATCTAACTCATGTTAGACAGAGTTAGGCAAGTGCATTCGTTCCGGGGTCAAGCACAGAGCGGGATAAACGGCGAGCCATCAATTTAAAATCTCAAATCTCAAATCTCAAATTGTTCCAATTACCCATTACCCATTACCAGTCAAGAGTGGTTTTAAGCACGCAACTTGGGTTAGTTGAGATGCCAATCATCTCCTTAATACTGCCCGCGCTGAGTCAGGCAGGAACCAGTTTTCCTAACCGCTCGCTCTGAGAATTTATGGCTTTTGACTGATTCAGATTCGTTTGAAACTGCGCTACTAATAGGAATTAGTCAAGCAGCATAACGAGAGTGAGCGGGGATGGTGACCCAGAAGAGGAGAACTCTTCTACGGATGGTGTTACTCCCCTCTGAAGAAGAACGTTTTTTTCCTCATTCTCCACTCCTTTGTTCAACCAATGTTCCGCCCAAAAAGCTCTGTTCAAAAAAAGTCTGCTCTCCCGCTGCGCGTTGTGCTTACAGTCCCCAACGCTCTTTTGATTTCAATCTTACTAGCTCTAACGGGGTGGCTTTCTTTTCAAACAGGGCGACAGACAATGAATGACGTAGTTGCACACCTATTGGGAGAAGCAACGAGTCGCATCTGGGACCGCCTTGACAACTACTTAAAAGAAGGGGTTGTGAAAGGAGAAGGGACTTACAATCAAATTCCAATTGGTTCGGTAAACCAACTTTCCCCAAGTCAAACAGCCGGAGTCACAATCAAACCAAATGGGGAAAGAAATGGGTCAGACTCTCCAAAAACAATATTGCCTCAACAAAAAACAAATTCTGCTTTTCCCATCCCAACCTCAACATTCAACTTGCACGATTTCCTCATTAGCCCTAACTGTCAAGCCTTTATCTTAGACCGTTCGGGACGTTTAGTGGCTCGGAACGAGGTAACTGAACCAAAACCGTCTATTTCTGTTGACGGACTGCAGCGAGAAAGCACCCAAGCTCTGCAACAAAAAGTAATCCAGCTTTCAACAGAGTATTTGCTTAAATATTATGGCAACCTCGCTGCTATTAACAGCAGCCAAAATCTTAACTTTACTGCCAGCAACTCACTATACTTGCTACAAGTCAGACCTTTTAAAAACCCGAAAGGCTTAAATTGGCTGATTGTGGCAGTTGTACCCGAAACCGACTTCACCCAAAAAGTTCATGCCAACACCCGCAACACTATTTTGCTCGTGCTGCTGGCTTTGGTTCTTTCTATCTGCCTTTTGCTGTCCATTTCCCTAAGAATAGAACAGCGACTGCTGCGGTTAATTTCGGCAACAGAGGCGATAGCTGGTGGCGACTTCGACTCAACAGTTTCAGGTAGCGGTATTGCCGAACTCGAAGCCCTAGCCTGTGCTTTCGAGCGCATGAATTGCCAGTTAAAAGCATCTCGCAAGCGGTTAGAAGAATATTCTGGCGATTTAAAGCGGCAAGTTGCACAGAAAACAAAGGAACTAAAACAAGCTAAAATTGCCGCCGAAAGTGCCAATCGCGCTAAAAGTACCTTTCTGGCCAATATGAGCCACGAATTGAGAACGCCTCTGAATGCGATTATCGGCTTTGCCCACCTCCTTGTGAACTCTAAAAAAACTGCACCGGAACAGCAGTCGAGTTTAGATATTATCAATCGCAGTGGCGAGCATTTGTTGAAACTAATCAACGATATTTTGTCGCTGTCTAAGATTGAAGCTGGTCAAATTACCCTCGAAGAAACTGCTGTTGACTTGTACAGTTTGCTCTCGGACATAGAACGGATGTTCCAACTCAAAGCTCAGTCGTCGGGATTGCAACTTGTTTTTGAACTCCGGAAAGATGTACCGCAATACGTCCGAACTGATGAAAGCAAGCTGCGCCAAGTTTTGATTAATCTGTTGGGTAATGCTGTTAAATTTACTGAGGCGGGTAGGGTGAAGCTGACTGTAAAATGCCTTCAGTCTATGGCTAAAAAACCTTTACCCAAATTCTTTCTCCAATTCTCTGTGAAGGATACAGGCCCAGGCATTGCGCCTGATGAGGTTAGCCGTTTGTTTAAGCCGTTCGTGCAAGCTTCTGCTGGCAGAAAATCGCAAACGGGAACGGGTTTGGGATTGCCAATCAGTAACTCTTTTGTGAAGCTGATGGGTGGTGAAATTAAGGTCAAAAGTTCTGTGGGGAAAGGAACGGTTTTTAGTTTTTACGTTAAAGTCAGTCATGCAACTGAGAGCGAAATTTATGACAGATTGCCGCAAAAACGAGTGAAGGGGTTGGCACCCAACCAACAAATATATCGCATTCTGGTAGCGGATGATGAGTCGGCAAATCGGTTGTTGCTAACTCAGATATTGAAGTCGGCTGGCTTTCTGGTGTGGTTCGCGGATAACGGAATTAAGGCTGTTAAATTGTGGCGAAAGTACAAGCCGCATTTAATTTGGATGGATTTGAGGATGCCTGCTCTAGACGGCTTTCAAGCTGCTCAAAAAATTAGAACTCTGCCTAACGGTTCTAACACTAAAATTATTGCTTTGAGCGCTAATGCTTTTGTTAAAACCCAGGAACTCGCCATGTCGAACGGCTTCGATGACTTTGTTGCCAAACCGTTCCGAGAAACAGTAATTTTTGAGAAGATGGCGCTTCATTTGGGTGTTCGCTATATCTATGAAGAGGAGTCGCCGAGGAAGTCCGAACAGGATGAGCACGTTGTGCAACTGACTCCTGAGTCGCTGTCTGTGTTGCCGAGGGAGTCGATTGAGAAGCTTTATAAAGCAGCCGCTTGTGGAGACGAGCAAGCGGTAAGGCTGTTGATTGAGCGAATTCCCCTGTCGCAGAAGTCTCTTGCTGCGGCTTTGACTAAATTAGTTGACAATATGAGCTTAGATATTATCAGCGATTTAACTCAACACTACCTTTGAACGAACCCCACCCAAATCCAAGATTATGAGTAGGGACTGCGCTGAACATCTCTAGTTCAATGATAACTGCGATAGTTCAATGATAACTGCGATCGCAGTTAGTTATCAGACGCGGTTCTCAAAGTTCTTTCAAGGATTAGTTTACAATAAGCCGCAGTCCACTAATATTGTTTAATCAACACGTTGAGTGAGCGTGCTTAAAAATAGATGAGCAAAATTATTGCGCTGTTCAACCAGTCAGGCGGTGTCTCCAAAACCAGTTTGACAATGAATTTAGGCTACCATTTGGCGAAGCGTTCGCAAAAAGTCTTGTTAGTAGATATGGACCCCCAAGCCTCGCTTACCGCCTTCATGGGCTTGGAGCCATCTGAGTTACAGGAGACTGTCTACGAGTCTATTATGAACGGTTCTGACGCGGCGCTCCGCAAAAACCTTCACAACATGGACTTGCTCCCTTCTAATATTAATTTGAGCGGAGCAGAGCTGGAACTGGTGGTGGCTGACATGAGAGATAGTCGGCTAAAAGAAGTCATTGACCCCCTTAGCTCGCACTATGACTTCATATTGATAGACTGCCCTCCCTCGCTAGGCATCCTATCCTATATCAGCCTAGTTGCCTCCACTCACGTCTTAATTCCGATTCAGACTGAATATAAGGCTCTCAAGGGAACCGAATTGCTGTTGCAAACCATTGCTCGCGTCAGAAAACGCGCTAATCGGAAATTGCAGATTGCTGGAGTGATTCCGACGCTGTACGATACCCGTACTGTACAGGCCTTTCAAAGTTTGCAGTCAATTACTACTTCTCTGGAGAAGATTGGTGCGATTTACCCTGCCGTGCCTCGGACTGTCGCTTTCGCCGATGCGTCACAGCAACACGTACCTCTGGCCGTGTACAATCCAAAACATCCAGCCGTCGCCGTACTCGATACTATTGCACAAGGACTCTTAGCTCTGGCATGAATCAAAAGCGCGACAGTCAGCCTTATCAAATCAAAGGGGTTGAGGCTCTATTAGGAACCAGCAACAGCGAAGATGCCGCATCCTCCCTTGTCTCAATACACAAAATTGTCTTGCCCCAGCAGCAGCCACGCCGCTATTTCGATCCGACAGCCATGCAAGAACTGGTGGAGTCAGTCAAGCAGCTAGGAATTCTGCAACCGCTCCTGGTACGCCCCATAGATGGCAACAAGTACGAATTGGTGGCTGGAGAACGGCGCTATCGAGCCGCTTCGTCGTTAGGTTTGACTGAGATTCCTGTTGTGATTCGGGAACTGACAGACACAGAGGCTCTGCAAATTGCACTGCTGGAGAACTTGCAGCGGGAAGATTTGAATGCGATTGAGGAAACTGAGGGAATTCTGCAATTGCTGGCAATGAAATTGAACTCTACCTCCTCGTCAGTTATTGCTTTGCTCGGAGCGGCCGCGCACCCGGAACGCGCTGGTGTGGATAACGTTATCCACAGCTCGGAGTGGGAAATAGTAAGCGATATATTTGCACTCGTCGGGAAGTACACTCCAGAAAGTTTCCGAACCAATCGCCTCCCGTTGCTGAACCTGCCAGATGATGTGATTGGAGCGCTGCGGAAAGGACAGATTGAGTATACTAAAGCCAGAGCGATCGCCCGAGTTAAGGATAGCTCAGAGCGCTCCCAATTGTTAGAAGAGGCGATCGCTCTCGACCTCTCCCTGACCCAAATCAAACAGCGCATTGCCGATTTAAAAGCGAAAAGTACAGGGGAGGCGACTGCACCAAATCACTCACTTAAAAGTCGCGTAGATACAGCTTTGCAGCGAGTGAAAAAGTCTAAGGTTTGGGATGACCCCAAAAAGCAAAAGAAACTAGAGAAGCTGTTAGCTGAACTGGAAGCTTTGGTGGGTGAGGGATGGGAAAAATGAAGCTGATTTTAAAGTAAAACTACTTAAATTTACATTAATTTAAGCTGAGTGAACTACCTACACTGTATCGGCAGGAGCAGTGTAGGCTTCTGTTTTAGAAAAACTTCAAATGTTCTCTGTCCTTATTCGGCTGTACCTCATATCGGTTGAAAACAATTTCGGTTTTTCTCGCCTGAAAACAATTTCGGTTTTTCTCGCCTTAGATCCCGCCACTAATTCTGTATCCAGAATTAGTGGCGGGATCTAAGGCGTAATAGTTAAAAATCCGGCTTTGGGAAAAAATCTGTGCGACCTAAAAATAACGACAAAAAGCTAGTCTCATTAGTATGGTTTCTAGTCTCCCTGTTCATCTCTTCGTTTCTGAGTGCAGTTGGATTATTTCTCAGCCTCTGGGTCATCGTACCAGCGGTCACACTGTCCCTGTTTCCTTTGGCAGTGGGAGCGCCAGAAATTAGCCCTTGGCTTGTAGGTATTAATGCCTCGCCCGAATGCTAACCATCTTCAGACGACAACAAGGCTGGCTCTGCAACACATCCCTGGTGTGTAGCCTGCTTGCCCTGATACTCAGCCTAATCCCCCTGCTACAGTTCCCAGCAGCCAATACACGGATCGCGGTCAAAGTCCAAGCAGTTTTGGGGGCAGACTATTTGGCCACCGTTCCTCAAATTGAACAGGCACAACTACGCCCTCAACCGTTTATCCTAGCAGATGCCTTCCGGGGAATTCCCCTGCGGGAAGTTCGCATTCCTGAAGGCGTTGTAGTTGCTTTCCCCGGATGGAGTGAAACTGAAACTCAACCTTTACCGGCGGATGCAAATTGGTAGATATCCGGCGATCGTCATCCTCTAGAGAAGAGCTTGGCAAAGAGACAGTCCAAATAGTAATGAGGAATTTAGCCGCTACATGGCAGGGAGGGGCTATTGCGTAGTAGCAATAGATTACCACCACGCTCCCCAGTATCGGTTTCGGGTTCAGTTGGAGGACGTAGAAGCTGCTCTGTCATATATCAAAACCCATGCCGATTAGTGGTTCATTGATATTGACAGAATTGCTCTGATGGGAAGATCAGCCGGTGCCCGTTTAGCATCGCTTTATGCTTATCGTTCAACTACAGTTCCAGTTCGGGCAGTAGTGAATTATTACGGACCAAATGACCTGCTCCGGGGATATTATAACCCACCTTTTCCCGACCCCCTAAACGTCCGAGCTATTCTGCGAGCCTTTCTGGGAGGAACCCCCGACCAATTAAGAGAGCTTTACTTTACCTTCAAACTTCTCCCATCAATTATGTTAGACCCAACCTTCCCCCTTCTCTACTGGTTTATGCAGGTCGCGACCATATAGTTGAGGCCTAGTTTGGACGCTCTCTACGAACAATTACAAGCCACTGGAAACCGTGCGGTAATGGTCGAAATTCCTTGGGCTGAACACGCCTTTGATGCGGTTTTTAATGGTGTGAGCAATCAACTCGCTTTGTATTACACAGAACGCTTTTTGGCTCCTGCTCTGAAGTCTTCTAATTACCAACCAAAATAAAGAAAAATCCTCAAAAACGAGCCTGAAAACCTGCTCGACTTTAGTCCAGGGATCAAAGGCAGCAGGAGAGTTTAAATTATGGCTGCGTAAATTTTTAGCAGGGAGCTGATACGTAAATGAACACGTAACAGCCGTGAGGCTCCGAAAGCTTTATGTCCCCAGCTTCAAGACGCAACAAGAGACGCCAACTCCTACAACTGTACGGAAATCACTGCTACTGGTGCAACAAGTCCATGCAGAAATCTGAAAGAACCATCGAACACTTACAGCCTAAAAGTCGAGGCGGGTCTAACGCACTCTCCAACCTGCGTTTAGCCTGCTTCAGTTGCAATAATTCCCGTGGTAACAGCCTCTTGCCTCCTCCCGGCAAGAATTTACGCACACAAAGAGCTCAACCACATGAGAAAATAGCTTAGGATTTTCGCACGATCGCGAATTTTCATAGCTAATAAACAAACTAACTTGCTCCTCAAAAAAGTCGCATGGATGACCTAGATGGACGGTTAAGCGCTCTAATTGCACAGGTGCGCCAACACCCCGCCCCAAGCAAAAAATGGCGACCAGCCATGAACAAGCTGTTATTGCAAATTCAGCAACTACCAGGACTCAAAAAATCAGTCCATCAAGATTATCCTGAAGCCCTCAATCGTACTTTTGAATGGGTTAGTCGCGAGATTGCTAAATTTGAGCCGCGCCCGCCTTCTGTTTCAAAAAGTTTGGTTAACTGGATCAACGGCTACCTGAGTTGGCGAATTCAAGATTTGTACTCTCCTGACAAAGATGCTCCAATTAGTTTAGATGCACCGATCGCAGCAGATATTGGGAAAACAACTCGGCTCGAACTATTACCTGATTTTCCGCTCAGCGGGTTGGATGGCATGATTGAAAGTGTTCAGAAAGAAACCACTCAGCGAATAGGTCTCCAACTAGAACTTTACATAGAGCAAGATCCAGAAGGCAAGCTAAGAAATAGCTACCCTCGTTCTAACCCGGAGTGCAACTGCCAATTCCTCAGCATGAGAAGAGTATTAAAAGAACCTCCTGACAAGTTTCGAGACTTAGCCAAAGAGTTAAAGGTTAATTACACAACCCTGAATTCTCACTGGAACAGAAAATGCGAACCCTCGTTGCAAGAAATAGCCCGCACTCTAGGATATAAACAGGAACCACAACCATGAACATCGCAGAACTACCTCTGTTAACAGTACCAATAGAGTTAAAAGCTCACGAAATGGCGCGACAGTTGGCAGCCGTTCAAAGTACAGTCCAAAAAGGAAAACGAGTTTACTTGAATGCACTCGCAGTTTACGCAGTTCATAGCTATTTAAAATGGCTGCAAATAGAAACACATTTGGAAGGTTCTGATAGCTTCAATCCAGCAAAAACGACACTAGCTAATGTCGCTGACTTGGTAATTCCTGGCATTGGCTCCTTAGAATGCCGCCCAGTTTTACCTGGTGAAACAACCATCTTCTTACCCGAAGAAGTAATAGAGAATCGGATTGGATATGTAGGAGTACAGTTTAGCGATCGCCTTGACTCCGTGCAACTATTGGGATTTGCTCCAAGCTTAGATAGCTCAAATCCACCGCAACAACTCGCGGTAGCAGAACTGATGCCGATCGACGCTTTAATTGAACAGATTACTCGTTTAGAAGAAGCGATCGCCTTCTTAGAAACTGACGATCCAGTGGCGATACAGGTACGCTCCACGATCCAAACTCAATCGCAGAGCAATATTGTTGCCCAATTAGAGCGTATTTATCGAACTTGCGAAGAGTACGAGTGGCGGTACGCAGGGGGAGAGATGTTAGCTGGGAGTACCGCAGGAGGGGAATTTACTCGTGAAAGTGCCGATAGCGCCGACACTGATTTAGAAGATTTAGCCGAAGCACTGCTGGAGAAGTTAGCAGAAATATGGAGGGATGCTGCGTAATTTTGGAAGGGATAGCTGATGTGTATATGTAGTATCCCCTTCGTAACCTGTAAAGAATATGGCAAAAGGATTCGGCCCGAAGAAAGCTCCCCAAACGACAAAACGCCAGACAGCTTATTTCAAGCTGATTCAAGCGCTTCTCAAATGTCCTCGCGGTAAGGAACTCAAGATTTTAAGGAAGCACCCGGATTTGGTAGATGTTGGTTTGGTCGAAATGATGGAAATGGTAGCTACAATTCTGGTAGGACAGAGGGAGTTTTATAGTGCTGAATTTTTAATTGATTTGGCTGATTTTTTATACAGTTCTTACATAGAAACACATGGGTCGCCAGTAACAGGCTCTTTTGTTAAAGCTCCAGCTTTCTTGTGGGAAGTATTGCGGACAATTCTGCTAAACCCAAGTGACCAACAAACTGTTTACCAGCTTTTAGCAACTAACTCAGACGAACTGAATGAATATTTTTGGATGCAATTCTGTCTATGGATAGATTACACGCTCCTGAAGTGCGAGCCAAAAACAAAAAAAGGGATAGCATTAGGTATTGTGTATTTCAGCGAGATACTCTGGCTATTCCCACTGGGCAACAGAATAATTAATCTAGAAATTGCGATCGCAGGTTTTGAAGGATCTGCCAAAATTTTAACTCGTGAAATTTTACCCGAAATGTGGGTAAAAATCCAAAACGATTTAGCTCCAGTATACCGCCATCGAAGGTTGGGCGATCGCTCCGAAAACCTTGAAAAAGCCCTCACCGCTTGCACCAATGCTTTGCAAATTTCCACTCGCGATACTTCTCCCCAAGAGTGGGCGATGGTGCAAAATAACCTCGGTCTTGTTTACAGTGACCGAATCGTCGGAGATGAATCTGAGAATTTAGAAAAGGCCATCGCCTGTTTTGAAGGAGCCCTGCAAGTTGTTAGCCGCGATCGAGATCCTGAACTTTGGGGAAGACTGCAAAATAACCTCGCAGTTGCTTACACTCGCCGAGTAGAAGGTGATCGATCGCAAAATTTCGAGAAAGCGATCGCGTGTTATCAAGTTGCCTTAAAAGTTCGCACTGATGCCGATGGGGCTAGCAGTCAATGGCACCTCGGCACTGCTTATAGCCAAAGGATTTTAGGGGACAAAACGCAGAATCTGGAACGGGCGATCGCAGCCTACCAAGCAGCCTTACAAATTTATACTCCCGAAACCTATCCCGAAAGATGGGCTAATACCCAGTCAGATTTGGGCAAAGCTTACCGCAAACTGGCACAAATTGCTAATGCTTTAACCTGTTTTGAAGCGGCATTAACAATCTTTACCCCTGATTCGTTCCCTAGAGAGTGCATCAAAACCGGACTTGAGTTGGGCAAGCTGACATTGGCTGCTGGCAAAAAGGCAGAAGCTTTTCAATGTTTTGCGAGGGTTATTGAAGCTGTAGAGACGATCGCCCGCTGGGGTAATTCTGAATCTTTACATCAAGAAATTCCCGAAAAAAATTATGCTTACCTACAAATAGTAACGCTTTGCCTCGCCTGTGGAGAGCGCGAAAAAGCCAAAGAATATGCCGATCGCTCCGGCTCTCCTTTGATTGTAGACCTACTGCAAAATGTTCAAATCCAGCAAATAACTTCATTAGGGCAGTTTCTAGATAGAGCTCTGCAAACAGCTATCGAAAGCGAGACTAATCCGCAAGCCTTCTACCAACTTATCGAACAAAACCTAGAGCAACTGAACGACAGTTTAGTAGAAAGATTCAACGATCTAAAATTAATTTTATCAGAAAAGTTACTCTTATCTGAATTAGGACCAGCAGAAGAAATCAATCTAGCAGCGGCAATTCTCAAGTTTAGCAGCCTGATTCAACATTTTGATAAAGGCGATGAAGAGAACAACTGGAAGATTGCTAAGGCAGGCTATGAAGTTGCGGCCGCTGTTTTTACTCAAGAAAAATTTCCCGAACAGTGGGAGGCCATCCAACAGGAAACTCGCGAGCGTTTATTGTTTCAATTATTCAAAGCTCTTAACGAAAGTCAAAGAAATTTCCAAACAGTCGATCGATTGGCGGAAACAAACCCAGATAGACTCGACACCGTTGACAGATTGGTGGAAACAAAGGCAGCTCGATTCGAGAAGCATTTTTTCACGGGATTGCCAGAAGTTAACCTTGTGCTTGAAGCTAATCAAGCTCAACTCGACGAACACTTTATTAAGGTGTTGCGAGATAGGTCGTCTGCGATGCTATCTGAAGTGCAACCAGAAGAGAAAAAAGCACTCGCTTCTAGCATTATAGCTTTAAGCCTCTGCCTTCGTGAATTTAAACAAGGAAATCAAGCTAATAATTTAGAAATTGCAATTACAGGTTATGAAATTGCTGCTACAGTCTTAACCTACGAAGTTTTTCCAGAAGTGTGGGCACTTTGTCAGATGTTTTTTGGCAGTGCTTATTATCGCCGTTTTAAAGGCGATCACGCCGAAAATCAAGAACGATCGATCGCCTGCTGTCAAAATGCTCTACAAGTATATACCCGCGAATCCTTTCCAGAAATGTGGGCAGCAATTCAAAATACTTTGGCTCTTGCTTATGGCAACCGAATTCGCGGAGATAGATTAGAGAATGCAGAATTAGCAAGAACCGCTTGTTTGGCAGCAATGGAAGTTCACACCCGCGAAGCAAATCCGAAATCATGGGCTCAACTCCAAAACAATTTGGGTATTATTTACCGCGATCGCATCTGCGGCGACAAGGCGGAAAACTTGGAACAAGCGATCGCCTGTTATGAAAATGCCCTCTTATTCCGCACCCGCGAAGAATCCCCGGAACTTTGGGCGCAAACTCAAATGAATCTTGCCTCTGCTTACCGCCACCGACTTCATGGCGATCGGGTAGAAAATGTTGAGAAGGCGATCGCAGCTAATCTCGAAGCTTTGCAAGTTTACACTCAAGACATTTTTCCCGCAGATTGGGCAGGAGTGCAGACGAATCTGGGCAACGCTTACGTGGATCGACTTGAGGGCGATCGAAATGAGAATTTAGAAATGGCTATTGCCGCCCATCAAGCTGCTTTAAAAGTCTTTAACCCCGATGATTTTTCTAGAGAGTGGGCTATGACTCAAATGAATCTGGGTAAATGTTACTTAATGGTTGAATCACGCGAAAAAGCGATCGCATCTTATCAATCTGCTTTGAAAGTTTGCACGCCAACAGCTTTCCCATTTGAATGCCATAAAACTGGAGAAACCCTTGGAAAAATAGGATTTGTAATTAAAGATTGGCAGTTAGCCATTGAGGGATACGGTATCGCGATCGAAGCCGTAGAAACCAGCCGTACTTGGGCAACTTCTGAATTTCGCCGCCAAGAAATTTTGGGAGAGGCGATCGACATTTATGCAAACATCGTGCAAGCTTGCATCAATAACAAGCAGTTAGATAAAGCTGTTGAATATGTAGAGCGATCGCGCTCTAAACGCCTCGTAGACTTAATGGCAAGCAATGACCTCTATTCAAGTGCAGAAATTCCTGCTGAAATTCAACAGTATTTACAGGATTTTGAACAGCTACAGCAGCAAATTGACAAGGAACGAGGGCGCAATCAACCTAGCAACGACTTTGATAATAGCAAACTTGATAACAGCCGTGCAGCACTAGCAGCTTACAATCAAACAATAGCTTATCTGGAAGCTGAAAAACTCCAAATTTGGGAACAACTTCGCCGTTTAGATCCGGTGCTTGCGGGTCAAATTCGAGTCAATCCTCTCGAATTCCCATCCATCCAGAAGCTGATCGACAAACCTACTACTGCCATTCTGAGCTTTTACACCACTGCTAGCGACACCTTGATATTTGTGGTGCGGCAAAATGAGATTACCCTACACAATTGCACCGATTTAGGATTGGATGCTTTGCACGGATGGATTTTCCAAAATTGGTTAGAAAAATATGTTGAGGATAATAAATCTTGGAAAAAAGAGTTAGTTGGGATGCTAACTGAACTGGCAAAAGAGTTAAATTTGAACGATCTAATCTTATGGCATTTAGACGGAATTTCTGAACTGATTATAGTTCCTCATGATGCCCTTCATCACATCCCTTTCGCTGCACTACCCATCGGAGACAACCGATATTTAGGAGAAAAATTTCTCATTCGTTACGCACCTAGTTGTCAAGTCCTAGAATTCTGCCAGCAGCGTCCTTCCCCCGGCAATAACCTAAACTGTGGCACTATTGAAGATGCGACGGACGACTTGCCTTGCGCCAGCTTTGAAGGAGAGCAACTAGCAGTCCTTTATAATATCCCAGACAATCAACGCTTAAAAGGTTGCCGTCAAGCTACAGTTAGTAACTATCGAGAACTGGCGCAAACCGTCCAAATCCTCCATTCTAGCCACCACGCCCAGTCGCGCTTTGACAATCCCTTAGAATCGACATTAATTTTAGGAGATGGCTGCATTACTTTAGGTCAGCTAATGACTCCCGCATGGCGTCTCCCTCAGTTGTCAGATGTATTTCTTTCCTGCTGCGAAACAGGATTGGGATTGACTGAAATTACTGGCGATATCCTTACTTTTTCAACTGCTTTTTTGTCGGCGGGAGCCAGAAGTGTTATCAGTACGCTTTGGGCTGTCGATGATTTAGCTACAGCACTTTTCTCGATCTTTTACTATCAAGAGTGGCAGCAGGGAAAGAATCGCCCAGAAGCTATGAGACAAGCTCAAGTTAAGTTGCGAGAGCTTACGGGCAATACCTTAGCTGCTATTTATAAACCCCAGCTCACAGAACTTTTGAAACAGAAACTTAAAGAAACCGACGCGCTCCGCAAAAGATCCCAGGCAGAACGAAAGGCTTGCTCCTCCGGTTCCTCCGACTATCAGCAATGGGATGAAGAATACAAAAAGTATGATAATATTGGTAAACAAATTTATCTATCTCGCAATAATTTAGAGAAATCTTGTCAAGAATTAAAGCCTTTCTCTCACCCTTTTTACTGGGCTGCTTTTACCTGCACTGGGATTCGGTAAAATAGACTATTAAAGAGGAATTTAGCAACACCTGAATAAACCAGTATAGCAGTTCGAGCATTAGTTAGGAAAGTTCAACTAATTCCGCAGGAGCCTCACGTTTCACCGCAACGGGAGAGTGTGAGAGGAATGGGGGTAAAAGTTGGGGGTTCGATACCAGGTGCAGATTTGGGTTCGACTGCTTTAACAGTAGTGAGAGGAATGGGGATAAAAGTTGGGGGTTCGATACCCCCAACTTTTACAATTTCTTGGCTAGTATTCGCAGATAATCTCGCTCACAAATCATTTTGAGTCCTAAATACTGTATCGCAGTATTTCAACCATATTTCCTTGGACTAGGAGTGTGAGACGTGAGTTAACAGTTTCGGTAAGTTTCCCCATAGTCTTGTATTCGATTATTATCCGAACATATAAATCTAAACTTAGCGCACTAAACTAGCCAGGAGTCCCGACGCTTCCCGCTGCAAACTCTGGCGATTATCATCGTAGCAATTAAGGACGTTCGAGCTGGTATGGCGGCTCAACTTCTGCGCCATTCGCGTATTACCGTTGCTTGCATCTAACAGCGTCGTAATTGCAGCGTGGCGTATTCTGTGCGGGCTGATTCTTTTAGGAATTCCCGCAGCGGAGCAAGTTGAGAAAACAAGCTTGTAAATAGCGTACCCGCTCAACCTCAACCCGTATTCCCGCTTTGTCAAAGCGATAAATAAAGGCTCTTGGGGCATTGCAGCTCCCCGCACGCTCAGCCAATCAGAAATCGCATCTGCCGTCGCGTTGTGCAAGTCAATTAGCTGCGCTTGAGTTCCCCTACCTTTGCCGTAAATATTCAAAGTTCGGGCTAGCGGGTCAAAGTCGCCTATATTGGCTCCGCCGATTTCCCCCCGGCGCAACGCATTGTCCCACAGCAGCCGGAGAACTGCATAGTCGCGCTTTCCCTGGGGTGTACTCCGGTCAGGAATGGACAACACCGACTGCATCGCCGCCACATTCTCAGAAGCAACTCGGCCAAACCCTGTAGTATCCCGGTAAGGAACCACCTTCTCTCCTTCAACATCTACCAAACTCCACTCGCACTCGCCCACCTTCCGAGCAAAATTCACCAAACTTTTGATAGCCGCCAGCCGCCGATTAATCGTCGCTTCCTTAAGTCCCTTGTCGATTAGTTTGGCTTTATACTTGAGAACCACCGCGACAGCGGCGAAGCGGTTCAGCCGTAGGAACTCGCGTACCAATGCCGGGTGCGGTTCCTGCCCCGCCATTGTCGCAAAGAAATCGTACAAGTCTTTCTCATAAGCACGCCTAGTGTTGACAGAGCGCTTGGCAGCTAACAGCTCTGCCACTAGGTCCCGCGTCGAAGCTATTTCTCCAAAGGAATTAGCAGCGTGTTCTAAGTCCATAGCCGGTCTGATAATTTGATTTTCCAGACCAGATTACCCTCATTAGGGGTGCAAAAAGATGGATAATTTACCAGTCCGTTCGGCGAGCGTACTAATGATGAGCGGCGGGCTCCAAAACCTTGCAGGCGCAGCGGCGATCGCTGCAATTGAGTGAACGAGCATAAATTTTGATGGTCAAACAATTAAAGCTGCCTCTTGGGGAAGTTCTGCCGCTAGCGCCGCCCCCTGTCTCTCAAGAGGGCAACAGCACCTTTTCAACCTTTACAGACAACATCAAGTTGCCCGTTCACCGCTGGTGCCAGATGAGCGTGCGGGTTTCTCGGCCTCTTGGGTCGAAACCGTTATTGCTAGAGCCTTGGAACGGGGGAGTGCGACTGTCTTCGATCCATTTGCCGGTGCGGGGACGACGCTGCTTGCTGCTGAGAAAATGGGGGTTGAATGCTTGGGAGTAGAAGCTCATCCCTTCGTTGCTAGGATTGCTTCAGCCAAGTTGTTATATCGAACTGACCCCGCTCTTTATTTAGAGCATATAAGAAAGGTCAAAATACGTGCCGAAAATTTGTCGGGCTGTGTAGATAATTATCCGGCTTTGATTCGTTCTTGTTTAAGCGATCGCTCCCTTGAAGGCTTAAATCGATTGTGGCAGGCTTGGAAACAATTAGCTGACGATTCTCCTCAATCCGAGTTGGTATGGCTGACAATTATAGCCATTCTCTGCCATGTTTCCTGCGTTGGAACTGCCCCTTGGCAGTACATCTTACCAAACCAAACCAAAAAATCTGTATTGTCGCCGATGTCAGCTTTTGAGCTAATGGTTCAAACCCAGGTTCAAGACATGAGAATTGCAGGAAAAACAGCAGCTAATACTGCAAAGAGCGTTCGCTCTGATGCTCGGACTTGTCTTGGCGTACCGGATGATTTTGCTGATTTAATCATTACCTCGCCGCCCTATGCTAATAACTATGACTATGCCGATGCTACGCGCTTAGAGATGTGCTTTGCAGGAGAAATTAGTGGAAAAACCGGAAGCATAACGTCCCTCTGTGCGAAGGCTGTTTGTGGGTTAGGGGATGATCGAGATTTGACAATAGCTTGTATCAACAGTTCTTAGTTTCGGGCAGAAATTAACAGCGATAAAGCAGGAAATTATTACTGGAAAATGTTAAAATAATAGCGTTATGGTAAACTGTAGTAACGAGCGAACTGGGACAGTATATGGGAGAGCTTTCGATCGTGAAGTTAGTGGAAAAACACATTATTTTTCGCCACCACTGGAACGCAAATGCTTTGGGGATACAGGGCCTGGTAGTACGGAAAGTTCGGGTTACTCCTTACAAAAAGGTTCGAGAAAGCAAGTGAGATATTTGTCTATCAAACCTGTAACTATTATTAGCATTAAGAGGCTAGGCTATGGAGTTATCTACTACCACCACCACCACGATAGATGGCGAGCGCATTCAAGAGTACGCCAAGAAGCTACGCCAGAGTAATTTTTTAGAAACTTTGGCCTTGAATGTAGCAATGGGGATTCATGCCGAAATTACTAAAAGGGATGAAACATTAGAAGGCTTTAGTCCTAAGTGTGTTGATGAACTCGAAAAATTTCTCAAAGAGCAGATAGTTGATGATGCTTTCTACTTGACAAAAGCAGAGGAAATATTAAATCATCTGACCCTCTGGCTTCAGGCAGGTAGAACCGAGGAAAATTTATGGAAAAACGTGGCACTTGATTCAGCTTTAATTTTTCTAGAGCCACTCGATTTATCCAATCGGACACTAGATGAGTTAACCGCTATGCTGGGGCTGGCTTCAAAAACAGTTCCCGCAACCGAACCCCAGCTATTTATCAGCACCACAATCACTCAAATACTCACCTCAGCCCCTCCTAGAACGGCTTGCAAGTCCTTATTACGAATTTGGGATTGGCAAGAAGATACCCATAAAAATGTGTTTTTTCGAGATAATTACAGCACGGGTTTTGTTAAGTTAGCCTTAAAGGATAAAGACCCAGTTACTAAAGAATATTTTTACTTTACAGGCAAGGCAGCCTGGGGAATTATTGAGGAATTTGGCAATTTGGGGAAAGATACTGCCAAACTCCACTGTTTACTATCTGCCTATGTTTTTCAACAGGCTGTGCCTTGGAGAACTGAAATTAAGCTAGCTGGAACTGGGAAAAATGGCGGCACTAACCTCATAGACTTAATGGGTTGGGGTGAGCGTAAAGATATGACCACTTCCCAGAAGTTACTCAGGATAGAGCAATGCCTGAAGCTTCTGAGAAAGCTGGACGCTACCATTAAATGGAATATCGGGAAGCTAGGATGCGATATGAATTCCCTCATTTGGGACGTTGCTGTGGAGCGCTACGGGCAGCGTAACATTTTCACAGATGAAATTGATGAACCAACAGAAATAGTAGCCTTCATTCGGGCGGGTAGATGGGCTGAGTTTTTCTTTAATAAACCTGGCAAGAATGCCAGACCTCCAGTTGCCTTATATGAGTTTGGTTGGATTTCAGAAGCGACGCTCAAAATGAACCCGTATCATGATGAGCTAGCATTCTTAATTGCCATCAATATAACAACAGAAAGCGCCATTCATACAAATGGAAAATACACGGTTAAGACCGTGCTAGAGATGGTGATGCCGAAAAATGAGATTGAATTAGCCCGTAAGGATCATCGCTACGCTGGTAAGCTGAAGCAACGTTGGGATAAAGCCTTAATGCAGCTAGCTGAGTTAGATTGGCAGATTATATATGACTCTGAAACCTACCCAGAATGGTTGCGTCCTGGAAGTACAACAGGTAAACCCAAAGATTGCAAAAAAAGAATTATTGATTTACTGCTAGAAGCTGGCGTCACCATCAAGCCTCCCGGTAAAATTCCTGCCTTGATAGCTGCTAAAAAATCAGCATCTTTGCCCCGGAAACGGAAATCAGCATTTGCTGCCCCGTTAGAGTGGGAACCGATACAGAAGGCTTGTGAAGCAAAGGATTGGACGAAGCAAAGAGTCATCGCCGAAAAGCTGGGCATATCTCAGCAGCTAGTCTCACAGCTTCAGCGCGGCAAGCCAATTAGCCCCAAAACCGCCGCCCACCTCAAAAAAATCTTGCCTAAAGTGCTACCAGAATTGTCAATCTAGCTTCCCGTCCCCTTGACCCCAACTCCAGCCCCAAGCGTAGTAAGGCTGGAGTTTTGCGTAGTAAGGCAAAAATGACCTCAAAATCACCTTCAAACTTTTACCAGGTAAGGCTTATGACTTTACTACGGACACACCCGGATCTAGTGACAAAAACACCCGGATCTGGTGACAAAAACTCCCGGATCTGGTGACAACTCAATTTTGAAACTCTTGACTAGCAAGCATTTCAGAACCTTACTACGCGCGGATTAACTATTAATTAATTATCTTTGATCGGCGTGCAAGCAGCGATTTTCAGAACATGAGACAAAGGGATGTTCCCCACTCAAGGAATAGCCCGGTGAAGATTTATCGAGATAGCACAGGCATTGACCTTCAAAATCAGTCCTCACAGAGACTCATAGTCCACTTAACCCCATCTGACCCGTTCATGAGGCGCTCTGGCGGTAGCCAGATTCGGGTGCAACTTGGAGTGCCTTTCGCATTGCTACTAGGCCAGAAGGTCAACACAGCCAACATGGGGGTGCGTTATGGTCTTGTCTAAGTCCGCCCTCACTGAATGGCAAGAAAGCGGCGTAGACTCCGCCATCTTCGCCCTCAACGTGCAAACTCTTAGTGGCGACGCCCCCTACGCCTACCTCCTCTACGAAATTAACGCCGCCTCCGGCAGAGTCCACCCCGACGCACAATGGCGGTGGGCCAGAAAACACTACAGCCACATCGAGCACGGTGGTTGGTGGTGTTCGGGCCTTGACCCCCTCAACAACTGGCAGCCCATGTATTGGGGCTGCTTCAAACCCTATCAGCCCCGAAATGCCTTTGACCCAAACGGTAAAACCAAGCCCGTAAAATACGAACACCCCCCCAAAACCCCCACCAGAGCCTTCTTCCTGCAAGTCCCAGACCACATCTGGGCAAAAGTTGCAGAACGCCACGGCGTCCCCATCAACCCTGAAAACCCAGAGGACTTAGAGATGGGGAACACAGGAACGGGGGAGACGGGAGACGAAAATCTCCCCTCTGCCCCTGTGCCCCTCCCCGGCGTCACGAACCCGCCTCAATTCTGGGAATGGGTTTGGCTCAACAACATCCCCGTCACCATCGTCGAAGGCGTAAAAAAAGCCGCCTGCCTGCTCACAATGGGCTACGCGGCCATTGCCCTCCCCGGCGTCACAATGGGTGTCAGAACCAAGAACGCGCTAGGGGAGAAGTGCAACCCCTATCTCATCCCCGAACTCCAACACTTCGCCACCCCAGGGCGGGAAATCTACATCGGCTTTGATCGCGACAGCAAGCACTCTACCGTCCTCAACGTCAACCGCGAGATTGACAAACTCGGCCGCCTGTTCACCACCGCCAAATGCTCCGTCAGCGTCATCACTCTGCCAGGACCGGAGAAAGGCATCGACGATTTCGTGGTAGCCAGAGGCGAGGATGCGCTCATTGCCCTCAAAAACGCAGCACGAGGCTTCCAATTTTGGCAGGATAGGGAATCATGGCTTTTAACCTATCCCGCGTCTTTAACGCTAAATTCTCGCTATCTGGGAGAACTCCCCTATCCAGAGGCCGGCTTAGCCTGCATAAAATCCCCCAAAGGCACCGGCAAAACCCGCTCCCTCGCCCACCTGGTTTCCCACGCCCTCAACACGGGCGAACGCCGCGTGCTAGTCATCACCCACAGGATTCAGCTCGGCCGCGCCATCTGCGCCGGGTTGGGAATCAACTACATCGACGAAACCAAGAACTCGCCGGAAGGCAAATTATTTGGGTACGGCTTGTGTGTAGACAGCCTCCACCCCCACTCAATGGCCCGTTTCAACCCCGAAAACTGGTCTGGGGCGATCGTCCTCATTGATGAGTGCGAACAAGTCATCTGGCACGCCTTGAACTCCAGCACCTGCCGCGAAAACCGCGTCGCCATCTTGCAAACCCTGCAAGAACTCATTCGCACCGTCTTAACCACCGGCGGCTTAATCGTTGCCCAGGATGCTGATTTATCTGATTGCGCGATCGACTACTTGAAGGCGCTTGCTGGCATCCCTCTCGAACCTTGGATTGCCGTCAACGAATGGAAACCTAAAAAAGAGCGGGACGCGATCTTCTACGCCACTCAAAGTCCCGCACCACTATTCGCTCAAATGGAGCAAATTCTGTCGCGAGAAGTCACCGGCTGCGACCTTGAAAGTCGCGCCCTCTGCTGCCCGATCGATCGAAACAGGCGCCACATTATGGTTGTTGAAGACTCCCAAAAAGTCAAAGGAAAATGGTCATGTCGCAATCTAGAAACACAACTGCAAAAACGATTTCCCAACAAGCGCATTCTCAGGATTGATAGCGAGTCAGTAGCCGACCCCAACCACCCTGCTTGTGGCTGCGTTGAGAAACTTAATGCCACCATTCAAAACTACGACATCATCATCGCTAGCCCCACCATTGGCACAGGAGTTAGCATCGACATTCGCGGTTATTTTACAGCCGTATTCGGCATTTTCAAAGGAGCAATTGCCGTCAACGATGCCTTGCAAGGTCTCGCTCGCGTCAGGGATGAAAATGTTCCAATCTTTGTTTGGACAGCGCCCTTTGGCATTGGCAAAATTGGCAACGGCAGCGCTTCTTACCGAGCTCTCCTCGCTTCCCAGCAGAAGGTTATCAAAACCAATATTCGCTTGCTGCAAGGAGTTGACTTCGACATCGACGCGGCCCACGACCCGGTTCACCTGAGAACTTGGGCAAAAATGGCTGCTAGAATTAATGCCGGAATGTGGCATTACAGGGAGGCGATTAGGTACAGCCTAAAAGCTGAAGGGTTTCAGGTAGAACTGTGCCGAGAAAATCAGCTAGAACAACTCCTTTTAGAGGGATTAGCGCAGCAAATAGCAGCCAGCGCGGTCAAAAACTGGAAGCTCTTGCAGCAGCTTGTCCGGGAGGTTGATGCTCGGTTAAATGAATTAACTCTCCGAAATGTTGGAGCTGCTCTGGTTAAGGAAGAGGCTGAGTCAATTCAGCAAGAGAACCGCAGGGTAGAAGCGGATGCTGTTGCTGGTGCTCCTGATATTACTCTGTCTGAGTATCTGAAGTTGAAGGACAAGCGCTCCAAGACAAACGGCGAACTCAATCAAGAGCGCAAGTACCAACTGCAAGAGACTTATGGTGTGTCGGTGACGCCCGAGCTGAAATTGAAGGACGACGACGGCTGGCTGCCTCAAATTCGCCTGCATTACTATTTGACCCATGACCCAGAGTTTGTCAGGAAACGAGATAAAAATCACTTGGCAGGCCATCAAGAAAGGGGTCAAGGGAAGGTTTGCCCGCAAGATTTGCGCTTCCTGAAAGCTTCTGTGGAAGCTCTCAAAAAGTTGGGGCTGATGGAATTCTTTGACTCAGACAGGGAGTATCGAGGGACTGACCCGGAGGTGATAGCCTTTGCTCAAAGGGTTAAGCAGTATTCTGCGGACGTGAAAGATTTTCTGGGTATCAACGTCCACCCTAATGCCCACCCAATGGAGGTGGTTCAGTACGTTTTGAAGGGGAAGCTGGGCTTTACCCTGCGACTGGTTCGCCAAGAAAGGTCGGAGGAACGAGATGCTTTGGGCAAGTCCAAGCGCATTCGAGTTTACCAGTTCCATTTCCCCAACGACGGCAGGTCGGCGATTTTTGCAGCTTGGCAGCAGCGGGATGAGAAGGCTATCTCTTTGGCAGAATCCGTGGCTCCATGTTTGGAAGGGGTTCCTGGCGGCACAGGGTCGGATAAAGATATGAAGATATCGGGGGGTGTGCCACCAATTGATGAAGCTGCGAACGCAGGACACTCATTGAAGGTGGGCGCGTTTGTGCGGTTTGTTGGTGAGGTTCAAAAATATGTGGTTAAAGCTGTCTCAGGCGCTCGAGTGATGGTGGAATCGTTGCTTTCGGGTGCGATCGTCCACACTTGCGATCGCCGCTTGGAGCTGGCGGATGGAGGAGCGACGTGAGAACGCTGCCAAAAAGTGTGATTCGTTTAGTCCCAGCGTGACCTGAAAAGGATTGTCTGTTCCGCAGAGCCTACTCTGCTAAGGACTTCACAGCCTTTACCCTCATGTAAAAGACTCATCTGAGTCCGGCCGCGTCTCAGTATAGTATTAGACGCTCGCGGCGCCGGCTCGCCGAAAAAATACTTTTCAAACGCGATCTCGACGGGAACTCGCGGATGGAACGATCGCGCTCACCTATGCGTGCGGTCTCAGACTATATTGCCTCGAAAGACCGCAATACCCCTATCGCAGGAGTTCTGTGGGGGGCGCAGTTGGCGCTCTTCAAAGCAAGTAATGCTGCGAGCGATCGCCAATAAACATATCTCAAGCCAATAAATAATAACTCCGACAGGTATCCGGTAAAAACTTGAAAGATTCCAATCCCTCACAAGTTAAATTAGAGATTTGTGTGATAGAGGATATCGTCTTTCCAAACGCTTCATCTCTGTTGGCATATCTGTCAGTTGTCGCGCGCTCAGCAATCGATGCTACCTAGCCTCCCATCATATCTTTGAAGTGCGTTAATATCAGACGATTGTGCTTGCATCCGCTTGCAATTAATGCAGGCTCTAATATTAGAGATTTTAATTGATTGATTTAAAGAAATGTCGCTCTGCAATTTCTCTATCGAGAAATTGGTCTGAAAATTTATCAAAACAAATCAGGTGCAATAGATGCACAGTTAACAACTCATGTCAATCCCAAAAGGAAAGCGAGATTTGATTTCAATTTTGCCACTAAAACATTTGAAGGATATGCCGCCTGCAATTGAATTGCCTGCCAACTTTGCCAAAATTCATCCCCCGCGCTTTAACTGTGGCGAAATGGTGCGCTGGACGGGTGTTAGCGAAGAAGCTGACAGAGGAATGGTTATCGGCAAATTTTACAACTACGAACAATGTCAATGCTGTTGGATGTGGTGTTACATCATTTGCCTTGCTCCTGATTCCAAAAGTGCAACCTGGTGTCAGTTTGATACTGCCTGGGAGGAAGATTTGGAGAAGTTTGAGGATGATAAAAAAGCAGCAGAATCTGACCGATAGAGAACGCAATTTGATTGCAGTTTACAGTCAATGCCAATTGCGAATGACACCGAGGCAGTTTTATGCAAAGTGGGGAGGGGAGCGTGTCACTTTTGCAATAAGTATAAATGCTTAAAAAAGCAGAATAGTAGCTTTGAGCTATTGTTGAGCAAAATAGGCGAAAATAGTAATGATGTCTTAATTAGTGGCT